>JAYZGM010000314.1:0-7946 GCA_036336225.1 Acidobacteriota bacterium
ACTATATCGTGTGGTCACATCCGCAGTTGGGTTCCTACAACCCGTCATCACTCGTCTATGGTGACACGCACTACACGTTGCTCGATCGCGGCATTTTGATGGCCTACGATGCGCGTACGGGGCAGGAAATTTATCCGCGCAAGCGGATTACGGCAGGAACGTTGTTTACCGCGTCGCCGTGGGCGTACAACGGAAAGCTCTTTGTACTGAGTGAAGACGGCGACACGTTTGTGATTCAGGCCGGCGATGACTTCGAAGTGCTCGGTCGTAACTCTCTCGATGAGATGACACTGTCGACGCCGGCCGTGGCCCGGGGGAGTCTGTTGATTCGAACGGCCACCAAGCTCTATCGAATCGCGGAAAGCGGGAATTGATGACGCGTCTGGTGGGCCGACACTGGCGCCAGGACGAAACGAAGAAAGGCACTCGATGAGAACGTCGGTCTTCGTCGTATTCATCGTGACGCTGGTGGCGAGAGCCGCTGCCGGGCAGCTCCCGGATCCCACCGATGACGATCGTGTTCGGGTGTTGGTGCAGCGGCTCGATTTGGGGCAATACAAGGCTACGATCAAGGAGCTCACACAGTTCGGAGATCGACGCCAGGGAACACAGCGAAACCGGGACGCCGTGGACTGGATCGAGACCCGGCTCCAGGCTGTCGGATGTGCGACCGAGCGTCTGCAGTATGTCTTCGACCCGCCGCCACGAGCCCCGCGGATGGGACGAGGGCCTGACACACCGCTGAGTCCGACCGGGTCCACGCCGACGGGAGGGCGCGTTGGCCGCAATGGGAGTGGGCCCGGGGGAAGCGCGATTTTCGGGTATCGACGACGAACCGGGGTGGTGCGTGATCCACTCGCGCAACCGGATCCAGTGCTACGCGAACTCAATCGCGAAGAGCCGACAAACGGTGAGCGGTCCGAGGTGTATTGTACGAAAGTGGGGGTAACACGGCCCGATGAGATGTACATCATCGGGGCGCACATGGATGGTCATGGCTTTGGGGAAGCCGCGAATGACGACGGGTCCGGCACGGCGATCGTCATGGAGCTGGCGCGGATTCTCAACGCGCCGGATGTGCGCACCGACCGGTCGGTCCGATTCGTCTTGTGGAACAACGAGGAGACCGGGCTCAACGGGAGTCGGGCCTACGTGGACCAACGACGGGCGCGTCAGGGGGTTGAAGATCCACCGGGGTCCGGTCACTACCCCGAGCCACGGTGGCTGGGGATGATCCAACACGACATGATGTTGTTCGACCATGGGGCGCCAGGTCCGGACGGGGTGGTCAGCCGTGACCAGAGACCCGAGGCGGACGTCAATATCGAGTTCCAGTCTGCCTCGGAGCTCGCCGACGCATCACGTGAACTCGCGTTCTTCTTCAAGGCGGCCAATGACGCGTACGCCACCGACTATCCCGCGATGGTTGGTCCACACATGACCAATACGGATTCGACGCCCTTCATGAACGCTACCCCATCGATCAGTTTGCGTGAGAACGAGCGCGGGATGCATATCGGTGCCGGCTGGGACCCGCATTGGCATCAGCCAACCGATCTGTATCGAACGTTTACCGATGAGGACTTTCGATTGGGGCTCAATGCCGCCCAGACCACGTTGGCTGCCATTGTGCAGCTGGTCGGGGCACGTGTCGTGACCCCATAGCATCGTTGTGGATTTCGTCCTGAGGCGATGTTCTGGGATGCTGGATGTCGTGATGAGATGCCGGTTGACAGCAGGGAGGTGCAGGGATGGTGAATAGACAGAATCAGGGTGTGAGGACTGGCGTGTTGTTGGGCGCGATATTGCTCCTGGGCATGTCAGTGGCTCAAGCGCAACCACGAGTTGCGGTGATGAACTTCGAGAACAACAGCAACTGGAGCTACTGGGGTGACAACCTGGGTCGCGCCGCAGCCGATGAGCTCGTTACGCAGCTGTTTCGGACCGGCGACTTTTCCGTGATCGAACGGAGTCAGCTCGATGCGATCCTGGCCGAGCAAGACCTGGGGGCGAGTGGCGCTGTGGATGCCTCAACTGCCGCCAAGATCGGCCAGTTACTTGGCGCTCAACTGGTTCTCACAGGATCGATCACGCAGTTCTCCATCGAGCGCACGTCGGGGAGGTTTGGATTTATCGGTGGCTCCGTGTCGAGGGCTGAGAGTGTGGTGGATGTACGGCTCGTGGACACCACGACCGGCCAGATTCTGCTGGCGGAGAACGGTGAAGGACGGAAGACGTTTGGTGGTGGATTCTTCAAGGGGGTCGCGGCAGAGCGTGACTTTGACGCCGGGACCGCGCAGGAAGCGCTGCGTCCGGCCGTGGAACAGGTCGTCGAAAAGATCGCCGACCAGGCCGACCGCTTCGAAGGTCTGGCTCCGGTCGCGCCACCGGCACAGATCGTCGGGGCGCGCGATGGCGCCATCTACATCAACCAGGGTGAGAATTTCGGAGTACAGGTTGGTGCCAGATTCGTGGTGACTCGGGTCGTGGACGAGATTCGGGATGCCAATGGAACCGTGCTTGACCGCATCACCGACCAAGTCGGTATCCTCGAAGTGACGCGGGTGTTGTCGCAGTCGGCAATCTGCAGTGTCGTCGAGGGTGAGGCGGTCGAGGGGGACGCGATCCAGGGCCTCTGAGTAGACGGCGATGATGGGGGGAAGCCGCGGGCGTGCTGAGTTGGTCGGGTGCGTGTCAAAATAACCCGAGGTCGTCGACCCAGATCACACCGCGGGTTCCCGGATCAGCCGCCCCGGTATCGACGAGCAAGACGATTGCTTCAACGGCGTTGAGATCGAGCCGGTGGTCGGAGACGGGCTCGACGCTGTCAAAGCGGTCAAACGGAATTGCGAGGGTGCGCCAGGTCTGGTCACTTTTGACCGAGACAAACCATGTTTCGGTTCCCTCGGGCGCGTCGGGATTGCTGTCACGGATCTGAACCCAGTAGCGGCGAGGCCGGTCACTGCGGGTCGACAGTAACAGGCCTCGCCGGCCCGATAGATTACGTGGCTCGTAGCTTCCCAGGGCGATGAACGGGGACCGATGGTCGTCGTCCGGAGACCCGAGCTCAAACGCGATTCTTCCAGCCGATGAGCTGTCCGGCCCACCATCCAGATCGCGGGGATGAGCCCAGAGGTGGGACGTCGCATCGGTTGTCGCTCTAAACGTCGTGTCAGGACCGAACCGATCAAGGATCGAGACGCGCGTTGCGCCGGTCTCGGGCGGGGCCATCGCCCCGCGGTTTCGTTCTTGCTGTTCCGCCGCAGGACGGACGTCGATCGCGTTTGAGACGATCCACGGAAAGTCCCAGCCGGGCACGTGCACTTCCACTCGATACGACCCTGGCGTCGTCAGCGGATATTCAAGGGGTCCGGTTCGATGGGCGATGACCGTGCCGTCACGACGGAGGGTCGTGACGGCCCCCGCGGGAAACGCGCCACCGGCGCGCAGCCGACCTGGTCCTGGGGTGATGTGCTCGCCCATCGTCCGGAGGCCGCCCTCGCGTTCCGCGAAGAAATAGAACCGGTCGATCGGAGCCAAGGCGTCGATCCCCAGATAGACACGACCGCGGCGGAGCGCGTCAACGACGGTCTCAACGTCCTGCTCGCCATGGCCGCTCAACGGATGGTCCAAGAGCACGACGTTTTGCATTATCCGAAAGACGGGCTCGTATCCCGGGACCGCGACGGCTGGAAGCCAGCCTGGTCGTATGACCCCGTGGGCGTCGTTTCCGGCCACGGCGGTCGCCCGGCGTTGGTCCAATAAACGGTCCCAGCTCGTGAGTGCCGCCGCTGGTCGTCTCACAAGACGAAGCAACGCGTAGGTCGGGTTGACGGGGTAGAGGAGCGTGCTCCCGATAAGCTGGGTCCAGCTGGCTTCACGCCAGAGCGAGTCCCCGTTGAAGACTTCGAGTCCCCACTGACCGCGCAGGTCCCACCCCGTCCATCGTAGGTCCTGACGTCGGTTCTCCGGATGGGCGACGACACTGAGACCACCCAGATCATTGAGATCCTGGAGCGCATCGGCCGCATCTCCAGAGAATCGAAAGGCCGGCCGCTCGATGCCAAGGCCTAATAGATGGCCCTGGCGATTTGAGATCTCGATGCCGACGATGGTCAACACCCCGTCGCGGGAATAGCCCTCGGCCGGCTTACCGGCGAAAGTGTTGTGGTCGGTGAGAATGAGAACGGTGGCGCCGGCCTGGGCCGCCGCACGCTGCACGTCTTCCACCGAGCCGCCTCCATCCGAGAGTAGCGTGTGGACGTGGAGCACGGTGGTGACGCGGGTAAACCGGTCTGGCATCGTCTCGGGGCGGACCGGTAAGGGGTGCCAGGCGGCGATCGGCCCGACGACGGCGAGAGCACCGAGCCCGAGGAACACGAGGCTGAGCCAGGTGGCAGGCCGTTTCATCGCGAGTCTCCAGTTACCGGTAAGAGACGGCTGTTAGCAGTGTGAGGTCCTGGTGCGGATTGCCACGTGCGCCACGAGGGACAAATCGCAGGATCTCGAACTCCGGTGCGAACTGCTGCTGCAAGTATTGCTCCGAGCAGTAGGCCCCGCAACGGTTCGTCCCGGCTTCGATCTCATGCCGTACGACCAGCTGACCCGTATGGAAACGATGACGCTCCGACTCGGTGAGTGTGTTCACGTAGGCCTCGCCATGAGTGGAAATGAGCAGGGAGGCCCCCGGTTGGCACACCCGCGCGATCTCGGCGAGCCAGGGCCGGTGCAGGGGGGCTGGCAGATGGGTGAAGACCGAGAGGGCGTACACCAGGGTGAAGTGAGCGGTCGGATAGGGGAGTGGGGGTTCAAGCTGATTGGTGTCGAAATGCCCGAATGGGAGACCGGTCTGACACCACTCTACGAGTGCGGGGTTGTAGTCGCATCCATGGACGTCTGAGGAGAGATCGGTCCAGTGCCGGGTGACCCGTCCGCAGCCACAGCCAAAGTCAAGGATCGGATCGTGCTGTTCGACAGGGGTCCCCGACGTGTCCAGGACGTCACGGATTGCCTCGGCGGCGGCCTGCCCGCTCTGCACAAACCACTCTACCGATGGGGAGCCGGTCGTGAGGAGCCGAAGACGAGCGGACGGCATGGCGAGCCCGTCACCGCCCCAACCGTTGAGGAACCGTCGGTTGTGACGATACCAGCGGAGGGCGCAGAGGACGTCGCGGGCGCGGTGTGCAGCACCGAGCAACCGCACATGGCCAAGGGCGGCTCGGAGAACTTGCCTCACTCAGCTCACTTGGGCCCGCAGCCCGTACGGCACGTCCCGCCTTGCACCCGGACGGCTTCCGAGCTCGGCGCGTCGGAATCTATCAACGTAGCCTCTGCGACAGGGCACTGGGGAACAGCCCTCTAGCAATCCGTGGTGAAACCTCGCAAATGCAGCGCGGCATTCACCCCGGGCTGGTAGTCCACTAGAATAACGACGAACCGGTCAGCATGAGTATCAGTTGCACAATGAGCAACGGGACGATCACGATCTGAAGGGCGATGAAGCCCGTTCTGGCGATCAGGTTCAAGAACTCAAGACCGGCCCCTGTGGCGGGTACCGCCGACAGCGGCTGAACCCGGAGCGGGCCAAAGATGGTGGCGACGAGCAACACGAGCGCGATAACCGCCACGGAGCTCGCTACCGTGACATGGACGGTGGAGTCCGGTAAATATCGCATGAACAGTTCGTAAGGCAGGAGTGCGATCACGCCGAAAATCGACGCGCAGACCAGCCAAAGAAAGGCGCGCCCGGCCAACCCGAGTTGAGGCGTATCGGTCATAGGGTCTCCGTTCGAATGCGCATTGTGTGTCGTGGGCGGCGTTGTGTCAAACATGAGCGCCCCCCCACGGGTGACTTCCCCGGGGGGCGCTGATTACAATCAGTGTCTTGAATCGGGTTTCCGAGGCCGCGTCGCCCGGCCCGCGTATCGCAGGCGTAGTGGAAACGTCCAACCGCTGGTGGTCGCGACGCGCCGTCGTCTGCAAGAGGTTGGGGAACGGGAGCGTCGCGATGCGCCGGGTCATATTGTCGGCACCACTGGGATCATGGGTATGAAGCGCCCCGTCATCGTCTTTGGAATCGTACTCGCCGCGTGCGTGGTACGCGGCGCCGACGCCCAACTCGGGGAGGCCGCCTACGAAGCGGCCATCCGTGAGCTGGCTTTTCGGGTCCAGATGCGCGAAGCGCTGGCGCTGGCGCCCATGCTTGAGGCCGATGCGGTGTCGACCCTCATTGAACTGACTGAAATCCCATCGCCGCCGTTTGGTGAAGCCGAGCGCGGCCGACGTTTCGCGTCGTTGTTGCGCGAAATCGGGCTGGTCGACGTCACGACGGATGAGGTGGGCAACGTCATCGCGAGACGGCCCGGGGTGACTGGTGCTCAGTCGGTCGCCTTGGTGGCTCACCTCGACACCGTGTTTCCATCAGGCACCGACGTCACGGTGCGACGACGAGGCGGCCGACTATACGCTCCCGGGATCGGCGACGATACGCGGGGCCTGGTCTTACTGCTCAACGTCGCCAGAATTCTTGGGCAGACTGGAGTGCGAACCCGGGACGACGTGGTGTTTATCGGGAGCGTTGGTGAGGAAGGGATCGGCGATCTCCGCGGCGTTCGTTATCTGCTACGACCGCGGGGTGTTCAGGTGGATCAGTTCATCGCGATCGATGGCGGTGGGGACAGCCGGGTCGTGAACCAAGCGCTCGGTTCTCGCCGGTATATCGTGACCGTGACGGGGCCCGGTGGTCATTCCTGGGGCGACTTCGGGCTCGGGAACCCCGCGCACGCGCTGGCGCGTGCCATCTACTACTTCGATGAAGCGGCCTCCGTGGTGGTCAATGAGGGGATGTTGGCCAGCTACAACGTGGGCCGGATCGGAGGAGGGATGTCGGTCAACGCCGTGCCGCAAGAGAGCTGGGCCGAGGTCGATATGCGGTCCGTTGATGCACGGCGGCTCGAACGGCTCGAGACGGTATTGCGGCGGTCGGTAGAGCGCTCGCTTAATGAACAAAACCGGTCGCGTGACCGGGGTGCGGCGTTAGCCGCTGATTTCGAGCTAATCGGCAATCGACCGTCTGGCACCGTTGACCCGAGTACACCGCTGGTGGCCCGGGCGCTGGCCGTTACCCGCTTTCTCGGATTCCAGCCACAACTCGGGATGGCGTCGACCGACGCGAATCTGCCGATTGCTCGAGGGATTCCTGCGGTGACTCTTGGGCGAGGGGGGCAGGGCGGTGCGGCCCACTCGCGTGAAGAATGGTGGGCTCCACGTGATGCACACGTGGGCGTCCAGCGGGCGTTGCTCTTGCTGGTTGCTTCGGCCGGGCTCGTCGACTGAGGAGCGCTCTCGCCAGCGCCTGTTTGAGGCAGGGGGTAACCGGGACGGGATGCGGCTGGGGTTGATGGCGACCCGATCCCCGACACGTATGGCCCGCTGGACGCAGCGCTGGCGGCGGGACGTTGAAGTTGAGTGCATCGCGGCCAGACGGGAGCAACGCGCCGGCCGATGAATCGGCCGGCGCGTTGTCGTTTGAGGCCCCGATGGTCTCGACAGCGAGGTAAGACTGGCCGCGCGGGTCAGCGGTCGCGATACGACTCGACCGCCGGCAGCTGCGCGCCGGAAAGGTCCTCCGGAACGCTCTCCTCGGCTATGACCGTGTGAGTCAGCGTGCCGATTCCCTCGATGCTGGCGCTGATTGTTTCGCCCGCCTGCAGATACCCAGAGCCTGTCGCGCGCTCGACGCGACCGGCACCGGTTCCGCCGGATGTGCCGCTTTGCAGAACGTCACCAGGGAATACCGTGATGAGCGACGACGCGTACTCGATCAGCTCCGGGATGTTATGGATCATGTCTCCCGCCCTGGCCTCCTGGACGGTCACCCCGTCGATGACCAGGCTCTGGTGCAGGCGCTCCATTGGATCGCCGTAGAACTCCTTTGGAACGATCCA
>JAYZGM010000315.1:0-6518 GCA_036336225.1 Acidobacteriota bacterium
CGCAACCAGTCGAAACCGAACGGGTCCGCTAGCCAGACACGGATGGAGGCCAGGTTTGGCAACAGCGGGGGAAATGTCTCGCCCCGGACCTAGGGGGAACACGACGGCCGGAAACACAAAGAGCTGAGCCCACGCGTCCCACCCGACGCTCCAGACGAGGTGGGCGATACGCCCCTCGGCAAAGTAGCGTGTCACGCGGTCCAACGCCAGGAGCAGGAGGAGCAAAGCCGGTGGATAGTCCTGGAGCTCCGGCGCAGTCGTCCAGAACATTAGCGTGAACACCGCAGTCAGCCCCACAGAGACACGTCAAGTGGCGCCGAGCCGCCGCACCCACACCAAGAACGTCACCGCAGACGCCGCCCCAACGACCACTGCCGCAACCGCCTGCACCAGCAGCTCCGACCCGAATACCCGGAACAGCGCCGCCACGGCGTAAAACTGTCCGGGGGCATACATGGTCCAGAAATCGGTATACGGCACACCGCCTTCAAGAATGACCCGGGCTCCCGCCACCGCTTTTCCCGAGGGGACACCCCATGGCACACCGACGCTCAACACGACCATCGCGGTCACAAATACCGCCCAACGCAGTCGGTTTTCTCCGATCGGTGTCACGTATCGGGTCTCCGATCTGGGATTATGGGGCGGATTTTCGTCGGAAGACAGTCAACTCAACCGACAATAGAGCCGTAGGTACCACGATACGAAAAATGGCGGCGACCATTGCTGCCGCCCGGTTGCTCCTCGTGAATGGGTGCTGAGGACCAAGATGCGGTGGCCCCACACATTGCACTGGCAACAGTCGCCGGCGGCATGGTCCAGGGTACGCTCTCAGACATCGACCCGAAACTCCGGGTCTTCCACGGCATCCCGTTTGCCGCGCCACTCGTTGGTGACCTTCGGTGACGTCCCCCCCCCAGCCCGTGATTCCCTGGGATGGTGTCCGCGACGCCACCGAGTTTGGGCCGGCTTACCTGCAGCAGCGGCGGGCGACCGACCACTTCTATGGCCCTGGCGCTAACGCAATCAGCGAGGACTGCCTTTATCGGAATGCCTGGGCCCCGGCCGAGCCACCGGAACAAGGGTTACCGGTAATGGTGTGGATTCACAGTGGGGGTCTGGTCAACGGAACTGGTGCCCAAACAACGTATCGGGAGGTGGCACTCGCCAGGCGAGGTACGGTCGTCGTCACCATCAACTATCGCCTGGGTCCGTTTGGCTATCTAGCGCACCCGCTGCTGAGCGCCGAAGACTCTCACGATTCATCTGGCAACTACGGCGTGCTTGACCAGATCGCCGCGCTCCGCTGGGTGCACGAGAGCATCGAGGCTCTGGGTGGCGACCGAACGCGAGTGAACATCCTCGGGGAATCGGCAGGCTCCTGGAGCATCAACGTCCGCCAAGCCACCGGTACGCTCACCACAGGGCTGTTCAATCACGCAATTGGTCAGAGCGGCGGCCAACTCGCCGGCACCCGGTTCCTGCGTCGGGAGTCGACGCTCGGCGAATCTGCTGAAACACAGGGTGCTCGGTGGACCGAGCAACTCCTCACCACCAACAAACGGTTGTCATCAGAGGCGGGAGCCACGGTCCCGGTCGAGCTGGAGTCGATGCGACGGGTGTCCGGTGAGGAGATCGTCGAGTTTCTCGATGAGACGCCGTTTGTCGCCGCCCCGAATGTCGACGGCTGGGTACTGGCCCGGAGGGTGTATGACATGTTCGCGAGCGGGCTCCAGCACAATGTGCCCGTCCTACTCGGCTCAACGGCCGACGAAGCCACGACGCTGGTAGCTTCCAGCATCCCGCAAGACCTCGCCGCCTACCGAGCCGGGGTCGAACGCGAGTTCGGGACGATGGCGTCCAAACATCACGATGTCTTCCTAGCCACAACCGACGATGAGGCCCGTCGGGCCTACATGGACAGTTTCACGCAACGGCTCTTTGGGTGGGAGATGCGCACGTGGGCGGATTTCATGTCCAGCAAGAGCGAGCCCGCGTATCTGTATTACTTCACACGCACCGCACCCGGTGTCGACCAGGGCGCGCTCCGGGCGTTTCACGCGGCCGAGATCGTCTACGTCTTCGACAACCTCGGTCGGAGCCATACCCTGCGCAAACCGCGACTATGACGCCACAGACGAGTACCTGGCCGACACGATGGCCGATACCTGGGTTCGTTTCGTCGCAACCGGCGACCCGAATGGGGAGGGGCTCCCGGAGTGGCGCCCCTACTCGAGCACGGACCGCGTCACGATGGTGTTCGGCGACGAAGTCTCGGACGGACCCCACCCGGCCGCCGACCAGTTCGGCTTCGTTGAGACGTATGAGACCGCTCGCCGAGCCACCGCGCCATAACGTGCGATTCGCAGGCCCGAGCCGACCGCCCCTAGGCTGTCGCCTACTTGAGCTTGGAATAGTCAGCCGCACTCAACATGAACACGTTCGCACTGACCGGAACCGGATACTTTGCCCTGAGCTCGGTCCACTCCGGATCGGCCCTGAACGCCTCCCACACCTCTTCCCGGTGAGCGCGGTCGCGATATGCCAGCATCCATACCAAGGTGTTCGAGTCGTCGAGGTTTTGCCACACCGCCACGATCTCGGCCCCGTGGTTCTCGAAAATCTCTACTTCTTTCTCCCGGAAGCGCTGATGGAGCTCATCGATGGCATGGTCATAGTCCCCTCCTCCGTCACGCCCCGTATCAGCCGTGTACATCCGAATTTCAAAACAGCGTGAGTCAGCGGCGACGTTGGTTGACAACTCCGCCGGAAGCTGGCCAGCCGGACCACAGGGCACCGGTGCATCCTGCGCCGCCGCCATCGTCACGACACCCAGGCTGAACACCACCGCCACGATTACAGTTTTCATGGTTCTCTCCTTCTGAACATTCGGGCTCACATCTCCCCACCGTGCTAGCGCTCGGCTCAGGGCACAGGAAGGGCATTATAGAAAATCGCCGACGCCGATTGCCGAGAACATGGCCCCATGAGGTGGCTGGGCGACCGTCAGGCGGTATAGTCCGGTAGGGCTCGTACCAGATTGGTCACGAACGGAGGTAATCGATGAAACCACACAGAACGATGTTCCGGTCGATCTTTTCGCTCTCGCTCGGGGTCTCCCTTCTTGGGGTCGGTCTGGCCGGCGCCCAAACACCCAGCCCGGCGCGTTTGCTCGTCTTGCTCAGAGACGCGAGCGCGCTCGCAATTGTCGACCCGGCCAGTGGGAACGAGTTGGGGCGTGTGCCGACTGGCCGAGACCCCCACGAGGTCACCGCCTCCGACGATGGCCGGCTAGCATTTGTCGCGAGCATGGTCGACGGGATCTCGGTGATCGATCTGCAGACACAGGAGGAGATCGATCGCGTCGATCCTGGTCCTGGCAGCCGGACCCACGACGTGCTGTTTGCCGACGGCAAGGTGTATTTCACGATCGAAGGCTATAAGTCCATAGGGCGCTACGACCCGCGCACTAATCAGATCGACTGGACCCTGGGCATCGGTCAAGACGGCACGCATCTTCTGGTACTCGACGACGAGACGGACACCCTGTTCGCGCCGAACGTCGGTTCCAACACGGTTACGATGGTGGAGAACTTCATGGCTGGTCCGGCCCAGGCGTCACTCACCGTGATCCCGGTGCCGGGCGAACGCCCGGAGGGAATCGACCTGTCGCCGGATGGCCGTGAGCTGTGGACGGCGACGAGAAACGATGGTGATGTCTCTATCATCGATGTCGCGAGCCGACAGGTGGTACAAACACTCGATCTGGGGATGCGTGACGCAAATCGCTTGAAATTCACCCCTGACGGGAGGGTTCTGGTGATCGATGGCGAAGCTGCGTCGTTACTCGTCCTGGATGCGGCGTCACGCGCCGAAATCACACGTGTGTCCCTAGGCCCCACCGACACCGGCGACGGAGCCGTGCTGGTGGGCGCAGACGGTGCCCGAGCCTATCTGGGGCTCCGCGCCGCCAACCGCGTTGCGGTGCTCGACTTGAACACCCTTGAGATCACACAGGAGATCGAAATGGGCGACGGGACCGGACCCGGGTGTCTGTATTGGGTCAACGCGACCGAATGACCGTGGCTGTATCGTGGCAAAGTGCTACGGGAGGCCGGCGCCCGTCAGGGTCCTTCCGCAGACCGCGAGGGGTGGCGGCCGCGCTGCCGTCGTCCAGACGTCATCGGTTCGGCCGGGGCCGAGCGTCGACCCACCGGCGGAGCGTCATCGGCTGTCCCGCGAGCAGGTCTCTTCTCTCGGGTCCGCCCGCGACCGCTGAACGCAGACGGTCATCACGTGTGCATGATCACGGGTGACGCTCGCTTTGGCCGAAAGGCTCATCATCGGTTTTCTTCTCCACCACTTGTTGTGCTCGGTCACCCTAGACGCACTTTCTCAACAGCGGTTGCTCTGTGTCGCGGGCGCCTTCGCGACCGGATTAGACGACGCCACGCCATGGTCAACCCAGTCCACACGAGAAAGCAGGCCCCGAGAGCCGACACCGCCGCTACGGTCTGACCGACCAGACCATAGACCTCACCGGTATGCGCGAACCGCAGCCATCGGCGGACACGCACCCCGCGACTAAAAGAAGGATAGCCACCGCGCTCGACAAGCTCGTGGGTCGTCCGGTCGAAAACGAGGTCCGCTTGTCGAGACGGTTGACGACCCGTGCCACGGTCCACCGTGATGGTGATCACACGGTCGGACGTGTCGGGGACATGCACCGTGAGGCGTTTCCAGCCCGGCGTCTCAGCGGCGGCAAGACGAATCATCGTGTCAAGTTCGTTCCTCGCGGGTGGCGCGAGCCGTAATAGGTAAGGGCCCTCACGCGCCGAATCCACGGCCGCTGGCCGAGGGGGCGCCTCGCCGACGGCCAGATGCACCATATTGGCCACCTCGCGGTAGGAAATCGTCGCACCACTGAATCCGATCACGATCAGCGGCATGAAGAGCCAGAAACCGATCACATTGTGCCAGTTGAACTCTCTGGCCCACCCCATGAGACCGGCTCGGAACCAGAGCGTGGCCCACCCAGATCTGCGAAACCACCACAATGCGAAACCGCTAATCAGCAGCACCAAAAAGCCCAAGTTGGACACGGCCACGATGGTGCGGCCGATGATTCGCGTGTCACCCGACCGGCCCAGCCAGCGATGCCACGTGACGAGCACGCGGAAGGCGCGGAGTAACGGACGATCGTTGTTACCAACGACGATACCGGTATAAGGATTGACAAAGAGGAGCCGTCGTCCACCCACCCCAACGGCAACCGGTTCCCGAGGATCCGCATGAAACACCAACGACGTGGGAACCGCGTCGGGGCGCGACACGGTTATCCGGTCGAGCAACCGATCCAGTGGAAGAGGGCGACCGTCGGCCGGCGGTGACACCCGCACGTCGCGAAGTGCCCACCGGGTCAGCTGGAGCTCGTAGGTCAAGAGCACGCCCGACACAGACGTCAGGAGCACCACGAGCCCCACCGCGAGTCCGAGCGGGAGGTGAATCCAGAAGATGACCAAGCGCACGATCAACCCGCGCTCGCGGCCGCGGGTTGTCTCAGACCGAACACCCAGCGGGCTCCCCGTTGGACATCTTCAAGAATCATGTATGTCGTGGGCACCAGGATAAGAGTGATGAAGGTAGCAAACAGCACCCCGTAGGCGAGCGACACCCCCATGGGGATCACAAACGACGCGTCAAAGCTCCGGTCCAGCATTAAGGGCACGAGACCAAAGAACGTGGTGAACGACGTCAGGAGAATAGGACGAAAACGGCTCATCCCCGCGGTTCGCACGGCGACCCGAACGTCCGACTGCTCCGAGCGGTGGCGGTTGATGAAGTCGACCATGATCAAGCTGTCGTTGACCACGACGCCGGTCAGCGCCACCAACCCGAACATTGACATCATCGTCACGTCGAGCCCCATAAGCAGATGCCCCCAGACGGCACCGACCAGTCCGAACGGGATCGCGCTCATGATGATAAGCGGCTGGACATACGAACGGAGGGGTACCGCGAGCAACGCAAAAATCAGGAACAACGCCATCGTGAATCCCCGGAACAACCCACCGAGCCCGTCGGCCACTTCGGCCTGAGCCTCCTCGAACGTATAACGCACACCAGGGTATCGGGCCAACACTTCCGGAAGAATCCGCGTATCGAGGTCACCGATCACCTGCGCTGCCGACGTCACGCTCGGGTCAACCGCCGCCTTCACATTGACCGCGCGATTTCGGTCGACACGGCGGATGCTCGAAAACCCCCGCCCTGGCTCCACGACGGCCACCTGACTGAACGGGACCTCGGCACCAGTGGGGATGCGGATCCGCATGTTGGCCAGGTCACCGATCGAACGACGCTCCTCGCGGGGATACCGAACCATGACCCGCACGTCGTCTCGCTGACGTTGAATACGCTGTGCCTCTTCGCCAAACAACGCCTGGCGCACCTGTCGCCCGAGATCCTGCAAGGTGAGCCCGAGCATCTCCGCCGCCGGCCTGATCCCGAGCTTCATC
>JAYZGM010000316.1:0-5310 GCA_036336225.1 Acidobacteriota bacterium
GGGGGCAAGGTGCGGATGTCGCCGGTCAGTTCCAGGCCATCTTCGGTGGCGCGGTAGGTCCGGGCCGCTCGGTCGACATCACCGACGGGCACGAAGAAGCCCGTGTTCTCCATTCCCAATGGTTCGAAGATCCGGGTGAGCAGGAATTCGTCGAACGGTTGTCCAGACAGCTTTTCGACAAGATACCCCTGTACGTCGACCGACACGCTGTAGTGGTAGCTTGTCCCCGGTTGCTCTCGCAGGGGCAGCTTCGAGAGATCGTCGATCAGCGTCTGCAGTGGTGCGTCCGGGTTTGGGACGCCGTGCTCCTGATACATCTGTCCCACGGCATCGGCGCCGCCGTAATCCAATCCCCCAGAGTGTGTCATGAGCTCTCGCATGGTCATGGAGCGGGTGGCCGGCTCGATCGCGGGCGAGCCGTTGGCTTGCTCACCGACGTAGACCTGTAGATCGCTGAACTCGGGGATGTAGTCAGACACCGGATCGTCGAGCCGCCACTTGCCTTCCTCGTAGAGCATCATCAGCGCGACGCCGGTCACCGGCTTGGTCATCGACCAGATGCGAAAGAGGGAGTCGAGTGCCATTGGCTGGCCCGATTCAATGTCCTGCACTCCAACGGCGTCGGCAAAGGCGAGACGGCCGTTTCTGGCTACCATGGTTACGACACCCGATAGGCCTCCGTCGTCGACAACCTGTTGCATGCCCGCAGCCAGCCGCTCGAGTCGGACCGCGGACAGGCCAACGGCTTCGGGTTCCGCGCGGCTCAGGTCGCGGGCGTGATGTGGGTCGAGATGCTGCGCCCAAGCAGGTGGGCCGACCAGCAGGAGGGCGAGCAGCCCAGTGACCTGACAACGGAACCCGTTCGTGAGCACGCTCGACATGTTCGCCTCCCAGACAGAAGTGCTTCTTGGTCCATCCACCGGCTTCGTAGAGGCATAGCCTACCGCAGGCGCTTCGCCAAAGGGGCGTCTATACTGCTCGACGGGCAGAAGCCGCGAAGCTGGCCGCCGTCGCTCGTGAGAATAAACGCGAGCTGATCGGGATGACCTGTTGACGTCTGGCCTTGCCACCCGAACGCCGCCCCAATTCTTGCGGAAACGGATACCCGTGGGTCGGAGCGCGCCGTAGTCCCCGCAGCCCATGGTGAAAGTCCCACATTCGACCAACGCTGAATCCGGCCGATCTGCGTTGGTCAACGGTCACATATTGCTGGTATTCTCCCTTTTCACGCCTTGTTCGGTCGGGCCAGCGCTGGTCTCGGCGCGCGACTTTCACCATGGGTTGCTAGTGAAATTTCGCCCCAGACTGCGGAGTGGTATCCGGCGTGCGTCACAAGCAAGCATTCTTCAATGGCCCCGTTACGTAGGGGTTGCCATCTTCGCACGGGCGCGCAAACGTGATTCAACTGCACGCGTGTTGCCCTGAGGAGATGTCTCGCGATGACCTATCGGTTCGTCGACCACACGGGCGACATTGCCGTCGAGCTGGTCGCCGAATCCGAGCGGACGTTGTTTGCGGAGGCTGTTCGGGCGCTGTGCGCCATCCTGGTCGACTGCGAGGAATCGTCGCTCGAGACTCACACCGAGCACTGGGTCTCTCTCGACGCCGAGGACGGCGAGTCGCTGCTCGTGGACTTCTTGAATGAGCTCGTCTTCCTGTTCGACAGTCGTCGATTTCTGCCCATGGAGCTTCACGTCCACGAGTTCTGCGTCGACGGCGTAGCGAGGTTGCGGGCGACCGTTTTCGGAGATAGGTTCGATGCTGACCGTCATCGGTTCCTCACGGAGATCAAGGCGGCGACTTTTCACGATCTCAAGATCGACCGGTCGTCCGCAGGACTGAAGACGACGGTCGTCTTCGACCTGTAAACGAGAATCGTCATGGCTCATAACTGGAACGAGCATCTCCGTCTCGAGCGGCTCACCGAGACCTCCTGGCGCATTCCGCGCACCGGTCCGATGAAAGCCGATGGCCTCGTGTATGCCGACGACGCGCTTATGACCGAGCTTCGAGGCGACAAGTGTCTCCAGCAGGTAGCCAACGTGGCGTGTTTGCCCGGCATCGTCGGCCCGTCGATCGGGATGCCGGACATTCACTGGGGATACGGTTTTCCTATTGGTGGGGTGGCGGCGTTTGATCTTGACGACGGGGTGATCTCTCCTGGCGGCGTCGGCTACGACATCAACTGCGGGGTTCGGTTGTTGTCTACGCGAATTCGGCGGAGTGAAGTACAAGACCGCGTTCCGCCATTTGTCCGGCAGTTGTTCGAGAACGTGCCGACCGGTCTTGGGCGGGGGCGTCGAGACCTCCGCTTGTCAAAGTCCGACGCGCGACGCATGGCCACTGGCGGTGCGGCCTGGGCCATTGAGCGGGGTTTTGGCCAAGCTGGCGATCTTGACCACATCGAGGAAGGCGGCGCGTTACCCGGCGCGGATTTCGATCTGGTGACCGATCGGGCGTTCGAACGTGGACGCAGACAGCTCGGGACGATCGGCAGCGGCAATCACTTCGTCGAGTTGGGATACGTTGACGAGATCTACGAACCGACCATCGCGTCGCGCATTGGGCTCGCTCCCGATGGCATCACGGTCATCGTCCATACCGGGTCGCGGGGCTTCGGCCATCAGATTTGCGATGACAGCCTCCGAATAATGCAGAAGGCGGCTCAGAAGTACGGTATCTACCTGCCGGACCGGCAGCTCTGTTGCGCGCCGGTGTCCAGCCCCGAGGGACGACACTATCTCGGAGCGATGACCTGCGGCGCCAACTTTGCCTTCGCGAACCGGCAGCTCATTACACACTGGGTGCGCCAGACGGTGGAGCAGGCGTGGGGGATGTCTGCACGTGAGCACGGTGTGCGGGTTGTCTACGACGTTTGCCATAACATTGCCAAGGTCGAGACCCACAACGTCGGGGGGGTCCCGCGCCGGGTGTGCGTACATCGAAAAGGCGCAACACGCGCGTTTCCGCCACACCACCCAGAGGTTCCCGCGACCTATCGCGATGTCGGACAGCCCGTGCTCGTGCCGGGAGACATGGGACGCTATTCCTTCGTGCTGGTCGGGCATCCGGGGTCACCAGAGCACGCGTTTGCGAGCTCGTGTCACGGGGCGGGTCGGCGTCTCAGTCGCAAGAAGGCGCTCCAGGCGACACGCGGCCGCCGCATTGTCGCGGAGCTCGAAGCACGGGGCATCCATGTGGTCGCGGCCAGTCGACGAACGATCGACGAGGAGTTTCCTGACGCCTACAAGGATGTTCGTGAGGTGGTCGATGTGGTCGACGCGGCAGGGCTCGCGCGGAAGGTCGCGCGGCTGCGGCCCCTTGGGGTCATCAAAGGTTAAGACCCTGCGTTCGCCTTCCAGTTACGTGAAGAGAGGCATTGAGGGTGGCCGTCGTGGTCGCGTCTCTGGCTCTCCGGGTGGGACCGACGCCAACGCGGCCTGAGCGACTGCCGATGTGTGCCGGCGGGTTTGTTACCATCGCCTGGGACGGTCTGATCGTGACCATTGCCGACGTGAGCGCGGCGCCCGCGGTTCAAGCGGTGGCTGTCGTCTCGGTCGTCGGATACGTGACAGGCGCGCTCGTGGTTGCTCCGCTCATCATCGCGGTACTGCAGATGGCGCCACGTCCTGCCATCTTGAAAAAGTGCACGCCCTGGTTCGCGCCGAGCGCTATCTGCCAGAATTACTCAGCTGGGCAGGTCGGGCTGTGATTTCCCCACCGTCGGGAGCGGTCAAGCCGGACAGACCGACGGTAGGCACGGAGGCACCCGGTTACAGCTCGTATAATCCATCGTGTCAGGACAGCGTCGATTTGATGTCGGCCGGCGCGCCGTGGAAATCGACTGACGTGAGGTGCCCCTATGCGAACGCGACGCTTCGTTGCCGGTGTAACGGTGAGTCTTGCCCTCTTGGCTGTCGTGGTTTCACCTAGTCTCGCGCAGACTGAAGATGGGGGACCTGAGTCCGAGCATCCCCGGTTGTCCGGGCGTGTGACGTCCGAGGCCGAAGGGCTCATGGAGGGAGTCGTCGTCACCGCGATACGCGAGGGCGCGACTATTGCGGTCAGTGTCGTGAGCGATGCCGGGGGCCGGTATGACTTTCCGGTCGGTCGGCTTGCGGCGGGGGAGCACGTGCTCTCTATCCGTGCGGTCGGTTTCGAGCTAGACGGCCCTCGCGTTGTTGAGGTGGCCGGGAGTGGCACGACTGTGGCCAACCTGCGTCTTCGAACGGCCCATGATCTTGAGACGCAGCTCACGAACGCGGAGTGGCTCGAGAGTATCCCCGGGAGCGAGTGACAGAAGGTGATGTTCGATCCCTGCGGGCGGTGTCACACGATCGATCGTGCCCTGGGCTCACACTATGACGCCGACGCATGGCTGCGGGTGCTAGAGCGGATGGATGGCTATGTGACGTCGGCGTTCCCGGGTAATCCGCAGCGGCTGCCCGCGGAGCGGGTGACACCGTCCGCCAAACGGAGCCCCGCCCGTCAGGCCGCTCGGCGTCGCCAGGCGGAGTATTTGGCCAGCATCAACCTCAGTGCGGGCACGGGTGGCTACCCGCTCACGACGTTTCCGCGTCCGACCGGCAAGGGCACGCGCGTTGTCGTGACGGAGTATGACTTAACGGACAAGTCCCGCGCGCCACACGACGCCGAAGTCGATGCCCAGGGCATGGTCTGGTATCCCGACTTCGGACAGCAATACCTCGGTCGTCTCGATCCCCGAACCGGTCAGGTGACCGAGTGGGAGGTCACCGAGGCCCGACCCAGGCAGCCGACCGGGATTCTCGCGCTCCGACTGGATCGGGACGGTAATCCATGGGGTGGCAATATGTTCCAGGGGGCGGCCTTCAGATTCGATCGCGTCACAGAGACGTTTCAGGTGTGGAAGGTGCCTGACGAGCTCGAACTGCCCACCGGTCCCCACGGCACA
This sequence comes from Acidobacteriota bacterium, assembly GCA_036336225.1. Taxonomy (GTDB): domain Bacteria; phylum Acidobacteriota; class Vicinamibacteria; order Vicinamibacterales; family UBA8438; genus JAJEEA01. The sequence goes on from JAYZGM010000316.1 coordinate 4,934, forward strand.
CGGATCCATCAGGTGAATCACGCGGCGCCGGAACAGTCATATGTCGATGGCAAGGTCTGGTTGCAGAATCGGTCGATCGCGGGCGTGCTCCGTCTCGATCTGGCCACTGGCGAGTTCGAGACGTTCGAGCCTTTTCGTGACTCACCCCGTCGGTCTCACAACCTCTACGGCATCAGTCCGGATTCGGGGAACAACCTGTGGTTCATGGACTTCTCGAATGAGCACCTCGGCCGTATCGACGCGGCTTCCGTGGAGATCGCCTTGTATGAGACACCCACGCCTCGGTCTCGCCCGCGTCGTGGAACCGTCGACAAAAAAGACCGTGTCTGGCATGCGGGCTTCAGCGCCAGTGTCATCGGGCGATTCGAACCCAAGAC
>JAYZGM010000317.1:0-9009 GCA_036336225.1 Acidobacteriota bacterium
GGGCGGTCCTAAGGCTGTTACAATGAGCCGTTTCAAGACTGTCGATCGACGGTGACACTTCTCGATAGCCGGCTCGGGGGGCGATGCTCCATGAAGACACTGATTGCCACACTCGCGATACTCGCCATGGCGGGTGCATATGGCGGCCAGGTGCCGTTGACCGCTCAGACCCTCGAGGCACTCGACCACGCGACGTTGACCGACGTCGTGCAACGCTACTGTCAGGGGTGCCACAACGACCGAATGCTGACCGGAAATCTCTCACTCGAGGGGTTCGATGTCGCCCACGCCGGGAATGAGGCCGTCACCGCCGAGAAGATGATCCGCAAGCTGCGGGCGAATATGATGCCACCGCCTGGTATGCGTCGCCCGCCCGCGGCAACCTTGACCTCACTCGTTGAAACGCTCGAATCGATCGTCGACGAAGCAGCCCTCGAAAATCCCACTCCCGGGTCCCGCAGCTTCCAACGGCTGAACCGACACGAATATCAAGAGGCGATCCGAGACATCCTGGCGCTCGACATCGACGCGGGTGACTACCTGCCACTTGATACGATGAGCGCCAATTTCGATAACATTGCCGACGCCCAGATGCTATCGGCCACATTATTGAATGCCTACCTCCGCGCGGCGGCAGAGATCAGTCAGCTCGCACTGGGGAATCCGCACGCGTCACCGAGCCAGACAACCTACTCAAAGTCGAGGGCATACTCACAGTGGGACCAAGTGGAGGGCGCCCCATACGGCAGTCGGGGTGGGTTCTCGGTCGTGCACAACTTCCCCGCCGACGGGGAATACCTGTTCACGATGGCATTTCAGCACACGACGACCGGCGGACTCTCTGGCTCGACCATCCGCAACGAACAGATCGAAGTGTCCATCAATGGTGAACCGGTGGCGGTGCTGGCCATGGACCAGTGGCTGCGCACATCAGACCCGAACGGCGTCAACCTCCAGGTGGAAGAGCCCATCTTCGTGCGGGCGGGGCCACAACGGGTCTCGGCGGTGTTCGTGGAGCAGTTCGAGGGACCAGTCGAGGACGTGCTGGCGCCCCACGAGTGGTCGATCGTTGACACCGAGATCGGTGACCTGGGCTATGGGATCACGGCGTTGCCCCATATGCGGGATCTGATCATCGACGGGCCGTATCGAGTCAGCGGCGTGTCGGAGACACCCAGCCGTCGGAAGATCTTTAGCTGTCGTCCGACCAGACCCGACCGCGAACGCCCGTGCGCCGAAGAGATCATCACGCGTCTGGCCACCGCGGCCTATCGACGACCGCTGACCATTACTGACCGCAGCGATCTCTTGGCGTTTTACGATGCCGGCACCGCGGAAGGCGGGTTCGAGGCAGGCGTGCGAACGGCGCTGCAGGCCACCCTGGCCAGCCCGGACTTTGTGTTTCGGTTGGAACGACCGGCTTCCGACTCCGAGCCGGGGCAAACGTTCCGCATTGCTGATGACGCACTGGCGTCTCGGCTCTCGTTCTTTCTCTGGGGCGGACCGCCCGACGATGCACTGCTCTCAGTGGCCGCGTCCGGCACGTTGTCCGACCCGGAGGTGCTTGAAAAACAGACGCGGCGATTGCTTCGTGACCCACGCTCGGAGTCGTTGGCCACGCGGTTCGCCGCCCTGTGGTTGCGTCTCCAGGATATCGACCTCGTGCAGCCCGACGCCTTCTGGTTTCCCAACTTCGACCGGCAACTCGCCGACGCGATGCGACGTGAGACCGAGCTCTTGTTTCACTACCTCGTGCGCGAGGATCGAAGTTTTTTCGAGCTATTCACCGCCGACTATACCTTCGTGAACGAGCGTCTCGCTCGTCACTACGACATCCCAAACGTCGCGGGGCCCGTCTTCCGGATGGTGCCGGTGCCCGACGACCGACGACGCGGGTTGCTGGGCCATGGGTCGGTGTTGATGCTGACCTCGTTGGCGAATCGGACCTCGCCGGTGCTACGAGGTAAGTGGCTGCTGGAAGTGGTAATGGGAACACCGCCGCCACCGCCACCACCCGCGGTGCCTGATCTCTCCGAGACCGCAACCATGCTGGACGGCCGACCATTGACCACGCGCGAGCGGATGGATCTGCATCGCACGAACCCCACCTGCAACGCGTGTCACCGGTTTATGGATCCGCTGGGGTTGGCACTGGACAACTTCGACGTGATCGGACGGTGGCGAATCCGCGAGAACGGCATGCCGCTGGACACGCGGGGCGAGATGTGGGATGGGACGCCGGTCAAAAGCCCACAAGACTTGCGGGCCGCGCTCCTCGATTTGCCAATTCCCCTGGTCCGGACGTTTACCGAGAACCTTATGGCGTACGCGCTGGGGCGACGGGTCGAACACTCCGACATGCCGAGCGTGCGTGCGATTACTCGGCAAGCGGAAACCGATGACTACCGTCTGTCCTCGTTCGTGCTGGGAGTCGTCCAGAGCCCGGCGTTTCAGTTACGGCAAATTGAGCCAACCGACGACACCGTGCAATAGCTTCCACTAGTGGATTGTTTGAGGAGACAGGTCATGTTCATAACCGGCAAGCGCATCCCTCGACGCACCTTCCTTCGCGATGTCGGCACGGCGACACTGGCGCTGCCGTTTCTCGATGCCATGCGACCCGCCGGCCGTATTTCGGCGACCACCGCCGCCTCACTCGACCCGACTCGCCTCGTGTGTATCGAGATGGTCCATGGCGCCGCCGGATCCAACGCGTGGGGAGCAACCCAGCATTTGTGGAGCCCCGCCACAACCGGTCGTACCTTTGACCTCGGCTCCGGCGCGTTGAGCTCCCTTGAGCCATACCGCGACTATCTGACGATCATCAGCAACACGGACGTCGGGATGGCCGAGGCGTTTTCGCCCCCAGAGATTGGCGGCGACCATTTCCGGACGAGCTCGGTGTTCCTCACCCAGGCCCACCCAAAGCAGACACAAGGGTCAGACGTGCTCGCCGGTACGTCGCTGGATCAGGTGCACGCGCAGCGGTTCGGGCAGGAGACGCCGATTCCGTCGATGCAACTCTGTATCGAAAACGTCGACCAGGCCGGTGGCTGCGCCTACGGCTATACCTGTGTTTACACGGACTCGATCAGTTGGGCGGCACCTACCGAACCCTTACCGGTCACCCGATCACCACGGGTCGCCTTTGAGCAGCTTTTTGGCGTGGGCGGCACTGCCGAAGAACGGGCAGCCCGACGACGTACCGATGCCAGCATTCTCGACTGGATGACCACCCGAGTCGCCCAGCTCAAGCGCGAACTTGGTCCGGTCGACCGCGCGCGCATGGAGCAGTATCTGGACAACATCCGGGAGATCGAGCGCCGCATCCAGCTGGTGGAAGAACGCAACCTGAGTGGTGAGCCTCGGGAGCTCCCGGCCGCCCCGGCCGGGGTACCCGACTCGTTCGACGAGCACGTCAAGCTGATGTTCGACGTCCAGGCTCTCGCATTCGAGAGCGATGTGACCCGCGTCTTCTCGTTAAAGATGGGGCGGGATGCGTCTGGTCGCGTGTATCCACTCAGTGGCACCGACAAACCGTTCCATTCCGCATCCCATCACGGCGGCAATGAAGACGCCATCGTCGAGTTCAGCAAGATCAATCGCTACCACGTGAGCCTGCTGCCCTATTTCCTCGACAAGCTCAAGAACACGATGGAAGGGGACACGCACCTGCTCCACAAGAGCGCCATTCTCTACGGATCTGGCATGGGCGACCCCAACCTCCACAACCACAAGCGGTGTCCACTGATGCTGCTAGGGCATGCCAACGGGAAGCTCAAGGGCGGACTCCATGTCGAAGCGGCCGATGGAACCCCGATGGCTAACGCCATGCTCAGTCTGCTTCGTGCGCTCGGACACGATGACCGAATCAGCTTCGGCGACAGCACGGGCGAACTCTCTCTGAGTATTTGAGGGTTGAGGGGTGTCGCGGCAAACACAGGCATACTGCTCACAGGAGTTAGTGATGAAGAGCGCACCGCGGTTGGCATTTGTTGTCACTCTCTGTCTCATGCCAAGCCTGCTCTCGGTCTACGCAGCGCCCGCCGATTCGCCGGTTGCCGATGCGGCCATGCGTGGCGATGCCGAGCAGGTTGAAACGCTGCTGTCCCAAGGCGCCGACGTGCAGACAGCTCGAGCGGACGGGCTGACCGCCTTGCATTGGGCCGCACGACGTAACAACGTCGACCTGGTGGAGATGCTCGTGTACGCGGGGGCGAACCTCGAAGCAAGCACTCGACTGGGACAGCACACGCCGCTGCACGTCGCCAGCAAGAGCGGGCAAGACGGCGTGGTCCGGGCGTTGCTCGACGCCGGGGCCGATCCACGGGCCACAACCAGCAGCGGCGCCACTCCGCTCCATCTCGCCGCCCAGGCGGGCAACGCGGAAGCCGCGTCGGCTCTGCTGGATGCGGGAGCGGAGGTCAACGAGCGAGAATCAACCTGGGGGCAGACGCCATTGATGTTCGCGGCTGCAGCCAACCGGCTCGGCCCCATCACCGTCTTGATGGAACGCGGCGCAGCCCTCGAAAATGCGACGAGAGTAGTCGACCTGCCCGGTCTGGATGCCATAGACCGCGCCGCCGCGCGGCGGCGCCAGGAAGTGCTGGACGGCTACCGGGCCGCAGCACCGGTCGCGGCGCAGCAGGGGTGGCAACCGAGCGGTAGCCAGGTGCAAGCCGCGGTGCGAGCCGCGCGCGAGATTCAGGCGTTTCCGGAGCTGGCCGAGCGTCCGAACTCAGACGGCGAAACGGTCTACCGCGGCACTCCGCGTGCCTATACCGAGCGGGTCGGCACACCGGGTGGTCTGACCGCCTTGCTCCACGCGGCCCGTCAGGGACACAGCGATGTCGCGATGGCGTTGCTCTATGCCGGAGCCGACATTAACCACGTGAGCGGCGATCACACCAGCCCGCTGCAGATCGCCACCATGAATGGGCACTTTGATCTCGCGCTGCGTCTGATCGAGCGTGGTGCTGACCCCAACCTCGCGACCGAGGCCGGGGCCACCCCCTTGTTCGCGGCCCTGAATCTGCAGTGGGCGCCCCGGGCGCGGTATCCGCAACCCCGGGCGCACGACCAACAGAACGCGACGTATCTCGACGTGATGAATGCGCTTCTCGAGGCGGGAGCCGAGCCAAACGTCCGTCTCAAGAAGCACCTCTGGTATATGTCCTATAACCATTGCTGTTCCGAGAGCGTGGACGGCGCGACGCCGTTCTGGCGGGCAGCGTATGCCACCGACGTCAAGGCGATGAAGCTGCTGATGTCCTACGGAGCCGACCCCCACGTGCCCACACGTGCGCCCGAGCCCCGACGACGCAGTGACGATGTCCACGCCGTCCAGGAGACCGATCCTTCCGGGCTTCCTCCGGTCGAACCGGGTGGACCGGGGGTGTGGCCGATTCACGCGGCGTCAGGAGTCGGTTACGGCGAGGGCTTCGAGTCAAACGCTCACCGCCACGTGCCGGATGGCTGGATGCCCTCGATTGCGTATCTCGTGAAAGTGGTCGGGGTCGACGTGAACGTCAGAGACCATGAGGGCTACAACGCCGTCCATCACGCGGCCGCTCGGGGCGATACGGAGCTCGTCCAGTATCTCGTCGACCACGGAGCCGATGTCCAGGCCCTCAGTCGCCGAGGACAGACCACGGCTGACATGGCGAACGGCCCCTACCAGCGGACGCTGCCCTTCCCCGACACCCTCGCGTTGCTTGAGAGCCTCGGGGCGGTCAACAACAACAACTGCGTCTCGTGCTGAGCGTTCGAACATGCCCCCCAGAGCGTCTTTTATAAGCAGCGTGGTCATGGCGATCCTAACCGTCGGGTGCGGCTCACCCGAAACCGTCCAGGAGACCCCAGCCACCGCGCCAGTCACCGACGCCGCGCTCCCGGCTCCGACGTTCCATCACATTCACATCAACTCCGTTGACCCGGAGCGATCGATCGCTTGGTATCGCGAGTACTGGCCCCAGGGAGAGACCACCACCTACGCGGGGTTCCCTGCCTTCTATGACGATATTTACCTGCTCTACACGCAAGTCGATATGCAGGCGCCCGGCGGCTTTGACCGCGATCTGCAGCGGTCCGAACCTCAGAGTGGATTCTGGACCTTTGGCTCGACCTTCGCAGGACCAAACACGAATGCATTTCGGGAGCGCATCCGCGACTTTGACCCAGACGCCTTTGCGTTCGTGACGCTCTATGGAGGTCCAGACGGCAATGACACGGCGTTGCACTCGTTGGCGTTGCCGATGGGGGACGCGCTGCTTCGCTCGAGCAGCATCGCCGAACGAGCAGAAGCCGAGGCGAATGATCCACCACCACCCCCCACGTCAGGTCTCGATTTTGCCTATTTGGTCGACCCCGACGGGATGCTGGTGGAGGTGACGGCGGGACAAAACGACAGCTTCCGGAGCCACACCCATTTCTGGGCCGAGCATCCCCTCTGTTCAGCGAACTGGCATGTCAAAAATCTGGGGGCGCGGTTTCCCGAAAATCAGAATACGTTCAGCTCGGATTTCAATTTCGGAGACAACGGATGGGACCCGTGCGAGGTACCCACCGGCGAGGTCACGTTTCCCACATACATGCAACCGGGGCAGCTACGCATCCCGGCCGGCAATGCCCGTATCGAAAACGCCAGCTGGTTATGGTATCCGCGACAGTGTCGCGACGGGCGATGTGGTCCTGGCACCGATCAACCCCTCACGCGCTCCCGCGGTCAGGTGGTGGACCACATCGGTCTCACCTATCCCGATCTGGATACGGTCATCGCTCATCTAGAAACGCGGATGGTTCCGATCATCGAAGGCCCGTACCCGTTTGGGGAGACGCGAGCGATTCTGGTCGAGGACTTGAACGGGCTGGCCTACGAGCTGATCGAAGCCACGGACTAGTCCCGTTCCATTCGTTCCGCGGGGAGCCACGCCGGCGTCCCTTCCTCGTATTGATTGTCCGTCAGGGGCCGCTGGCTCGAGCCATCGGCGTTCATGATGAACAGCTCGGCGTAGGGCTGTGGCTGAGTGATGACCAGCGGGGATTCGTCCTTGTAGCCAAAGCGCGAGCTGCTGAACAGGATATGGTTGCCGTCGGGTGACCATAACGAGTGCGCATCGTTCCCTTCCGCATGGGTCAGCCGGGTCAGATCCGTTCCGTCCGGCCGGATCGTGTAGATGTCAAACTCGTCGTAGGAAAAGCGCTGGTCTGGGGCATAGCGGGTAAACATGATCACCTCCCCGTTGGGCGACCAGAACGGTAGGGTGTCGTACTTCGTCGTCAGGACGCGTGATTGGCCGGTGGCGACGTCGACAATGCGGAGCCCTTCTCCACGCTCGGTGTCAGTCCAGTACCGATAGACGATTTGTGTGCCATCCGGAGACCAGCTCGGGAACCCAGCATTGCCCGGCCCCGAAGTGACCGCGCGCGCGTCTGTCCCGTCGGCCTTCATGATCATGATTGCTGCGGGCTGCCGGCTACGACTGAGGAAGAAGCTGCCGGCGCCAAACGTCAGCCACCGTCCATCGCGCGACCACTCCAGCCCCATCACCGTTACGTCATCCTGATACACCCGTCTGGGATTCGAGCCCTTCACGTCCCACATAACCAGCGCCATCCGGTCGCGGCTGGGCGTTCGCTCGCTGACGACGAGGGTACGGCCGTCTGGTGACACGGCTGGCCAACCGCTGGCGTGCACCAGCTCGAAGCCAGAATCCGCGACGACGCCGTGCAGGGTCCGGCCCTGCGGATTCGAGTAATGATGCATCGTCTCCAATTGGCCGGCCTGATAGACAACCTGTGTCCCATCTGACGACCAGGATGGATTGGCGATATCGTCGGAGGTCCCGTCTTCACCGCTCGTAAACGCGAGGGTTCCACTGCCCCGTGTCTTGATCAGGTAGGCGATACGGTCGGGCGCAAGAAACTGCGGCGACACCTTGAGCCCCGGACCCATGGCGTGCACCGTCCGTGCACCGGTGCCCAGGTCGACCGAGACGATACTCGACACACCTCCGCCAAAGTGCGCGCGAAACGTCTCTCGCACCGGCGTCTCGTAGAAGACGATCTCCTTACCGTCTGCCGACCATTTCGGTGACCCGTTCATAACGTCGGAATCCGTCGTGAGCTGACGCAGCCCGCTGCCGTCGGCGTTGATGACGTAAACGCTCGCCGCCTGCACGTGCTCCCACTTACCGGCCGGCCCCGGATAGTCCTGATGTGGGAATCCTGTACCACGGTCCGAGCTGAATGCGATCGTCCGTCCGTCAGGGGACCAGCTTGGTCGAAAGTCCCCGCCGGCCGCCTTGGTGAGGTTACGCACCTCACGACGTTCGAGGTCCATGATGTAGATATCCGTGGAGCCGTCACCACGAGATGAGACAAACGCCAGCGAGCGATTATCGGGCGACAGGGCCGCCTGGTCGTCAAAGGCCGGGGAATCGGTCAGCCGCTCGAGGTCACGCCCATCCGCCCGAACCCGGTAGATATCCGCCGAACCGTTTCGGTCGGAGGTGAAGACGATCCATTGGCCGTCGGAGGCGAATGACGCGTTGTAGTCGATCGCGGTGCCGGGCACCAGCTTGCGCGGATGGCTCCCGTCCGCGTCAGCGACCATCAACTCCGACCGGAGTGGCATGTACTGGTCGACGTAGAGGCGATCGAGCTCTTGCGCCGTCAGCCCTACGCTACAACCTAGCGTCACGAGGAGGATCAACAGCCAGACCCGCGCCACGTTGCTCATCTTCGCGCTCCTCCTCGCGTCGTTCTCCCGCAGACAACAACTCGACACCTGGTCGGGCCTCAGCGCGATTTTTTCTGCTCGGACGCGTAGTAATCCTCGAAAAAATCGAGACGCGCGGTCCGGATGCCACCTCGCACATCGATGGTGTCATCGATCACGAGCGTCTGGTCCGACTCGTGGTCAAACGCTGGCCATTCGGGCAAACCGGCTCCGTTCGGATTGCCCGTCGCAGCAAAGTTGACCCAGTACGACGAGAGGATATCGGAGAG
>JAYZGM010000318.1:0-16921 GCA_036336225.1 Acidobacteriota bacterium
GCCGGGCTAATGGTAAACCGTCCAAGTCCGGCTACCACATCCGACTCGACCTGGACGGACAACGCGTCGAAGGCGTCTCCGGCTCGACGTCAGCCCTCGATGATCGGGTTCCGACCGAGCGGCGCTCGCCCCCACCATCCGGGCAGGCCAGAGCCCTGTGCATCGGCGCAGAACTTACAAGGCGTGGGTGCACCGTATAGACGGACCAGTTCAAGTCGTGACTGGAAGATCGGTTCAAAAAGGGACACACGCGGTCATTCTACTTATGGAGCGTCCGGTCTGATTTCAGAACACATCCCACCGCTATGCTTGGCAGGCGTTCAGCAATCACATCCACGCGTCACCAGGAGGCGTACGCCCACATGGCTGGCCCACCTCGATGCGTGAATTGCGGTGCTAGGTTGGACACGGAGGCCTCGCTGCACAGTCGCTGCCGCGGTTGTCTCTGACAGACAGGCCCGCCAAGCCGCCACGGGCGCTCATCACCCCGAAGAAGCCATGGCCGGTCTTCCGGAACTCAATCTCCTGGAAACGGTCGAGGTCGCGGTTCACCGTCCCGGTGAGCGCCATGTTGTTACGGAAAGAAAAACTTGCCTGCGCAGAAATCTGCCCGTCCAGCACGCCAGCATAAGCATAGAGTCGAAGATAGGTAACCGATGGTCCCCAGGTCACGAGGTTGGACTCGGGCCACCACCGGTATGACACCGTGCCACTGGTCTGACGCAGGTCCACCCACGGCAGGCACCCGGTGTTGGTCTGGAACTCCGGGTCGATACTGCTGTAGGCGCAGTCAGAGCTGAGCTTCCGCCCTTGCGTGGAGCAGTACGCCTCAAACGCCGGTCCGGACCGCGCCCCGACCGACAGGAAACTCAAAGGGTTGTATTCCCGACTTTCCCGGTCAGCTTGCCGCCAAGCCCCGGGTCGATAATGGTCCTGGTATGCGCCAGCGTGAGTGGCGTTGCCGTCTGAAAGATCTCTTGACCGTCTAGGCAGAACGGGCACTGCTCCGGAAAAAACACGGCAGACCACTGGCTGGTCTCGACCGGGGGACGATCGGACTCGATCTGTGAGAAATCCGGGTTGAACGTGATGTCCGCAGTGAGATTCGGCGTAATCCCATACTTCACGCCCAGACCGAGTTCCCCATCGGGGTCACCAGTGTCGAACACGCCGTTGTTCGTATCGAGCGAACCCAGTCTGAACCCGGGTGCCCTCCGGCGAAGCCGGTCAGGCCAGAACCACCGTCACGAGGCGTCGACGCAACATGGTATCGAGTTCACTCATTCCCCAAGAAGCGGGCTTTATCGTTAATCCCAACTCGTGGCATGCTGTCGGCTTGGAACCATCACCCGATTCACTGGAGGTTGTATGCGGTTCATCATCGTCTCGGCGCGCATCTTCGTGGGATTTGCGTTGGTCAGCGCGGCAGGGTCCCACCTAGTGTCGGCGCAGTCATGGGCACCACCATCCGAGGACACCAGGTGTCCCTCGAAATGGGGCCGCGGCGACGAGCGTGGTGCCGCCAATCATATGACTCCAGAGACGGTGCTCCGGGCCACCAGACTCATTCAGGCAGGACGCGTGGTGGAGCTCGGTCACGTGTTGTCATCCACCATGCCGCTGGCTGATCGACACTTCGAATCGTATATGAAGCCAACACGTATGAATCCCGAAGGAAACCGACGCGGGTCCAACGAGGAGCTCATCGTGGCTGAGATGGGACAGGTAGGCACCCAATTCGATGGGTTCGGTCATCAGACGATCGGAGACAGCCTCTACAACTGTGTCGAGCTGGGCGAAGTCATGACCCGCCGAGGTCTCACCCAGCTCGGCGTCCATACGGTCGGCACCCTCATGACGCGCGGCGTCCTGCTCGATATCGCCGGCCTCAAGGGAGTCCCCATGCTCCCGGACCGTTATGAAATCACCGTCGACGACCTCCTGCGGGCGATTGAGCAACAGGGTACTCCGATCGGCGCCGGCGACGCGGTCCTCATCCACACCGGTTGGGGCACGCTCTGGTACTCAGATTCTGACCGCTTCTCGGCCGGTGGGCCCGGTATCGGCGTAGCGGCCGCCGAGTGGCTGGTGCAGCAGGACCCGATGATTGTGGGCGCCGACAACGTACCGGTAGAAGTCTCGCCCAATCCAGACCCGCAGGTGTCACTTCCGGTTCACCAAATCATGTTAGTCGTCAATGGCATCCATCTGGTCGAACGAATGAAGCTGGATGAACTGGCGGCCACCGGAGTCCGAGAATTCGCGTTCGTCGTGCAGCCGCTGAAACTCGAGGGAGCGACCGGCTCCACCGTGGCACCCGTCGCTGTGTACTGAGCCCCCGCGGCGCGTGAAATTCCAGACATCACGAACACCATGCCCCACGATGAACCCCCTCGGATTCAAAATCATGGATCTTCGGGTTCCCTGTAAATCTTTTGTTAATGAAGTCAATTAGAGCCAAATCCTTGAGTTTCCGTGCCGTCGACCCTACAATGCGTGGAATGAGGTATCAGACGCTCTCTGCCCGACCGGGCACCGGAGCGATGTCGGTTGGCTTGGCGCTGGCCACAACCTTGTGCCTGCACTCACAAGTGTCGGCGCAAGGACCGGAGTCATCACGCGCTAAGAACTCCTCGTTGTCCTCGACAGTCGCGAGTGGGTCACCGACAAGCTCTCGACAGTTGCTGAACCGCTACTGTGTCACGTGTCACAACGAGCGGCTCGAAACCGCCGACCTCCGTCTCGACGATGTGGATGTGGAGCAGGTCGGGGCGAATCCTGCGCTCTGGGAAAAGGTCGTGCAGAAGCTACGCACGGCGACAATGCCTCCACCGAACCGACCGCAGCCCCCGGCAGACACTCGTCTGGCCATGGTCTCTTGGCTGGAGACGTCGCTCGACAGGGCCGCACTGGACCGGCCGAATCCCGGGCGAACCGAGACGTTACGGCGTCTCAATCGCACGGAGTATCAGAACGCCATCCGGGATCTCCTAGCGCTCGACCTCAACGCCACGTCACTCCTCCCACCCGACGAGGCAGGCCACGGATTTGACAACGTCACCGTCGGAGATCTGCCACCGTCGTTGCTCGACCGCTACCTTTCTGCCGCCCAGAGGATCAGCCGGCTGGCAATCGGAAGCACTCAGACCTCACTCCAGGCCGATGTCATCCGAGTTCCGGCTGACACGACCCAGGAAGAACATGTACCGGGGCTGCCAATTGGCACGCGGGGCGGGGTGGCCATCCCCTACACGTTCATCCAGGATGGCGAGTATGACATTCAGGTGCATCTCGCGCGGAACCGCACCGGGAACATCGGCGGGTTGCGGGATCCCCGCCCACACGAGCTCGAGCTTCTGCTCGACCGGACCAGGGTTGGGTCGTTCAGCATTCAGAAACCGGAGGGCGGCGACGACTCGCAGGTTGACACGAACCTGAAGGTGCGGGTGCCGGTCACCGCCGGTCCGCACGACCTCGGCGTGACGTTTGTGAAAACGGCCTCGTCGCTAATGGAAACCGAGCGGCGGCCCGGCCAGTCGCACTTTAATGAGACCCGGCATCCGCGTCTCACCCCAGCAATCTATCAGGTTTCGATCACTGGTCCGTATGCACCCGGTGGCGCTAGCGACACCCCAAGTCGCCGACAGATTTTTGTGTGCCGACCCACCGCGTCCAGCGAGGAAGAGCCCTGCGCTCGAGAGATCCTGTCGGCGCTGATGCGGCGGGCGTATCGCCGACCGGTCTCCGACGCCGACCTCGAGGATCCGATCGCGTTTTATCGTGAAGGTCGGGCGGATGGCGATTTCGATGCCGGTATTGGCCGTGCCTTGAGCGCGGTTTTGATCAACCCGGAGTTTCTGTTCCGGGTCGAGCTTGAACCGGACCGCGGTGGCTCCGGGGTGGCATATCACGTCAGCGATCTCGAGCTCGCGTCTCGCCTGTCGTTCTTTCTCTGGAGCAGCCTACCTGACGACGAGCTGCTCGACGCGGCGACTCGCGGCGAGCTGAGCCAGCCTGACGAGCTTGAGCGCCAGACCCGTCGCATGCTGTCCGACCCGCGCGCGTTCAACCTCGCTAGCAACTTTGCCGGGCAGTGGCTCCGACTCCGCAACCTAGCGTCGGTGAATCCCAATGGCCGCCTCTATCCGGACTTTGACGACAACTTGCGACAGGCGTTTCGGGAAGAAACCGAGCGGTTCGTGGATAGCGTGGTGCGGGAAGACCGAAGTGTCCTCGACCTTCTCGACGCCGACTACACATTCCTGAACGAACGGCTCGCGAAACACTACGGCATCCCGAACGTCTATGGCACACGGTTCCGACGCGTCGAGCTCGGGCCGGAGAGTCACCGAGGCGGCCTCCTGCGGCATGGAAGTGTGCTGGCAGTGACCTCTTACGCCACACGTACTTCCCCGATCATCCGCGGGGTCTGGGTGCTCGATAACATTTTCGGGGCACCGCCACCTCCGCCGTTGCCCAACGTGCCCGCTCTCGAGGAAAACTCCGTCGCCGCCAACCTCCCGATGCGAGAGCGACTCGCGGCCCATCGCACCAATCCCGTCTGCGCGACGTGCCACCGAACCATTGATCCAGTCGGGTTCGCGATGGAGAACTTCGACGCGCTGGGGCGTTGGCGGGACCACGAAGGCGACAATGGCCCGATCGATGTGTCGGGGGGGCTCCCCGGCGTGGGCGAGCTTACCGGTGTGGACGGTCTGGAAGCCGGACTCCTTAGCCATCCGGAGTTGTTCGCCGGCCGGTTGACCGAGAAACTCATGGTCTTCGCGCTAGGACGCGGGCTCGAGTATTACGATGCCCCGACTGTCCGCGCGATTCTTCGGGACGCAGAAGCGAACGATTATCGCTTCTCGTCATTGGTCCTCGGAATCGTCAAAAGCGTACCGTTTCAGATGAGGAACTCCACATGATCATCACGAAGAAGGCGTTACCGCGGCGGACGTTCTTGAAAGGCGTGCAGGCGACCCTTGCTCTCCCGTTGCTCGATGCGATGATTCCCGCCGCCACTGCCCTAGGCAACACACCGGCCAAGCCGATCCACCGCCTTGGTTACGTCTTTGTCCCGATGGGGTGCGACCATGCTCGATGGACGCCAACCGACCAGGACACGCTCGGACAGCTCACGCCAATTTTGAGCCCGCTCGAAGCCGTCAAGAAGCAACTGACCGTCGTCACCAACACAGAGCTCCAGCTCTCCTACCCCGGCACCCATGACACCTCGAATTCCGGGTTTCTGAGTGCCGCCTACGCGAAACACACCGAGAGCTCAGACTATTCTCTGGGCACGACTGCCGACCAGCTCGCGGCAAAACAGATCGGTCAGGAGACCCAGCTCTCTTCACTTGAGCTGTCGATGGATCTGAACCCGCTCGCAGGCGTCTGTAACAACGGCTACGCGTGCGTCTATCAGAACTGTCTGTCCTGGTCATCCCCCACGACACCGCTTCCCTCCGAAGCTCACCCACGTATTGTGTTCGAACGCCTCTTTGGTGAAGGTGGTACAGCGGAGGAGCGACGCGCGGCGTTACAGAGCCGCGCCAGCTTGCTCGACTCATTCAACGAGGACATTGCGCGTCTCAAAGGCGCGGTGGGAGCCACCGACCGTGCCCGAGTCGAGCAATACCTTGACAGCATTCGCGAGGTCGAACGACAGATTCAGCGCGCGGAGGCCTCCGCCACCGACAACCTCTTCCCCGATCTGGATCGCCCCGTCGGCGTGCCGGCTTCCTTTGCAGACCATGCCAGGCTGATGTTCGACCTCCAGATACTGGCGTTCCAAGGCGACATCACCAGGGTGGTCACCTTCCAGCTCACACGTGAGCTCAGTAATCGCACGTACCCTGAGATTGGCGTGCCGGATCCGCATCACCCGACCAGCCATCATGGGAACGACCCCGAGAAGCTGGCAAAGATCGCAAAGATCAACACGTTCCACGTCTCGCTGTTCGCCGAATTCCTGCAGAAGATGCGCGACACCGCCGACGGTGACGGATCGCTGCTCGATCATTCGGTCTATATGTATGGCAGTGGAATGGGAAACTCTAGCCTGCATGACCACGTCAATCTCCCGATTCTGGTCGCCGGTGGGGCCGGCGCGGGAATGAAGGGTGGTCGTCATATCCGTTACGAGAACGGCACACCGTTGGCAAATCTCCATCTGACCCTGCTCGACCGAGTCGGCGTACGTCTGGACGCTTTCGGCGACAGCGACGGCAAGGTTGATGGTCTCTTCAAGCCGGTGGCCGTCTAAGCGAGGGCAACATGCAGCTGACACGACACGTGCTACTCGTCTTCGCCGCACTCTCGGTGGCCGGCGTGACCGCGACCGCGGCCGGCCGTGGCGCTGAAGATGCGGTGGTCGCCGATGCGGCAGAACGGCAGAACACCGACTTGGTCCGGACCCTCCTCCACGGTGGCGCCAACGTGAACACGCCTCAGGTGGATGGCATGACGGCGCTCCATTGGGCGGTTTATCACGACGACATTGAGACGGTGACCGCGCTCGTGTCGGCCAGTGCCGACCCGGACGCCGCCAACCGCTACGGCGTGCCACCGCTCTCACTGGCGGCTGCCAATGCCAACACCGCCGTGGTTGAGGCACTGCTTGAGGCGGGGGCTGATGCAACCGCTTCATTGAGCGGTGGTGAGACGGTGCTGATGACCGCCGCCAGAACCGGCAACGTCGATGTCGTGAACGCGCTCCTGGAAAGAGGCGCGAACCCCAACGCTCGCGAGTCGCGGGAGCAAACCGCGCTGATGTGGGCGGCGGCTGAGGGCCACACGCCGGTGGTTGAGGTGCTCCTCGACGCGGGCGCCGATGCCCACGCCAAACTGCGGTCCGGTTTCAGTCCACTGTTCTTCGCAGTACGGGGCGGTCACATCCACACCACGCGGGCCCTACTCAATACGGGACTAGACGCCAGCGACGAGCTCACCCGAGTCAAGGAGGGTCCTGACGCGGCGGTGAATAACGCCTCCTACCGGCCGGTCGATGAGGGCATGAGCCCGCTCCTGTTGGCCGTACGGAACGGGCATTTCGAGCTGGCGGTCGAGCTCATCAAGGCCGGCGCCGACCCCAACGACCAACGCACCGGTTTCGCGCCGCTCCACACGATGAGCTGGGTGCGCAAGCCGGATGCCAGCGACCGTGGCGATCCCTCACCCGAGGGTGCCGGCTCCTTGACGGCCCTGCAGTTCGTACGCGCGTTGGTTGCGCTGGGCGCGGACGTCAACCTTCAGCTGGATGTCGCGAAACGGGCCCCTCACACGGCCTCGAGCCTTGGGATGGAGGGGGCCACGGCGTTCCTCATGGCGGCCGACCGTGCGGATGCGACGCTGATGGAACTGCTCCTGGACCTGGGCGCGAATCCCTTCCTACCCAACGCAGAAGGGAGCACCCCGTTGATGGCGGCCGCCGGGCTGGGCACGGCGGCTCCGGACGAAGAGGCGGGCAACGAAGCTGAAGCGCTCATCGCCACACACATGCTGCTCGAGTTGGGAGCCAACATCGACGCCGTCGACGCGAAGGGTGACACGGCGATGCACGGTGCCGCCTACGGGAACTTCCCGGCCGTCGTGGGACTTCTGGCGGCCAGCGGGGCCGATTCCCATGTGTGGCGCGAGAGAAACGCAAAGGGACGTACCCCCTTGTTCATCGCCGAGGGGTATCGAGACGGGCTGCCCCGTCTATCCCGTCCGACCATCGATGCCCTCATCCTCGTCATGGAACGCGAAGGCGTCACGACCGCGGGCGAGCGTCCTGAAATCGTTGACCAGTACGCGCGACCGGCAACGCCTCGTCAGTAGACCGCGAGGGCATCTGGTAGATGGCGACGGGAGCACCGGGCGAAGAGCCCGTGCTCCCGTTTTTTTTTCAATATTCGGGAGCGGTTACGATGCGTGACTCCGTTCGGCTCACCCACTTTCTAGGAGCCCATGGTGAAACCCTGCCTCGCATCGAGAGCCTGGCATGGTTCAGCCCGGATCGGCCAATGCCAGCCGAGACGAGGGAGTGCATTGGGCATTTTCGACCCCGCTGGAGCAAAGCCGAACGGCGTCCCTTGGTGAGATTCAGCGCTACTCGAATGCTGCGGGCCTTTTGCCATGGGCTGCTAGCCATCTTGCTCCTGGGCACGACCGGCGCCTCTGACACGACGGCGCAAGACGACCAGTTCGTCCCGATCACCGACGCCATGCTCCAGAATCCATCACCGGACGATTGGCTGATGTGGCGACGCACGCTCGATGGGTGGGGCTACAGTCCGCTCGATCAGATTACCCGGGACAATGTCTCGGACCTAAGATTGGTCTGGACCCGCGCGCTCGGCCCTGGCGCTCAGGAGGGAACGCCCTTGGCCTATGACGGTTGGCTCTATATGCCCAACCCGAATGAGCATGTGCAAGCGATAGACGCCGTCACCGGCGACCTCGTCTGGGAGTATCGACGGGACATCCCAGAAGATGTTCCGGCGGTGATGGGCGGCCTGACCGAAAACAACCGTAATATCGCGATCTTCGGCAACCTTATCATCGATACCGCCAACGACGATTACGTGTATGCCCTGAACGCAACAAATGGCGAACTCGAGTGGGAACGTCAAATATTTGACTACCAGGTGCACCCCGCGCGACACTCGTCGGGCCCGATCATCGCCAACGGCAAGATCATCTCCGGCCGGAGCTGTCGCCCCCGGGCCGGGCCTGTCTCGTGTGTCATCGTCGCGCACGACGCCCGAACGGGTGACGAGCTATGGCGCACCCGCCTGGTTCCGGCGCCGGGCGAACCGGGCGACGAAACATGGGGTGGCGTTCCCTACGAAGACCGAATGCATGTGGGCTCCTGGATGGTGCCCAGCTATGACGTAGAGCTCAACCTGGTCTATGTGGGCACGTCAGTGACATCACCGGCCCCAAAATTCATGCTCGGTGGGACGGACAACCGACACCTCTATCACAACTCCACGCTGGCACTCGATGGCGACACAGGCGAGATCCGCTGGTATTACCAACACCTGAACGACCACTGGGATCTGGACCATCCGTATGAACGTTTGCTCATCGACACGGCCGTGACCCCGGATGCGAGCGCGGTGGCCTGGATCAACCCACGGCTCCGCCCCGGCGAGGTGCGCAAAGTGGTCACGGGGATCCCCGGTAAGACCGGCGTGGTGTATACGCTTGACCGTGAGACCGGGGAGTTTCTGTGGGCAACTCCCACCATCACGCAGAACGTAATCAGCAACATCGACGGCGCCACCGGAGCGGTCACCGAGAACGCAGAGGTGGTCTTCACCGGACTCGGTCAGGAGGTCTTATCCTGCCCCTCATGGGGGGGTGGAAAGAACTGGCCGGCCGGCGCGTATAGCCCGCTGACCAATACGATGTTCTTCCCCCTCCAGAACACCTGCGCCCGGGTGCTGTCCACCATGGATGGCGGCCTCGCGATCTATCGACTGGCGGCGAGATTCCAGCTCGCACCGGGCACCGATGATCTGGGGAGCGTCCGGGCCATCTCGGTGGAGACCGGTGAGACCCGCTGGCTCCATGAGCAGCGCGCGGCCACCCATTCGCTGGTCACGACCGGTGGCGGGCTCGTGTTCGGAGGCGACGGGAACGGGCGATTTCGCGCGTTCGACCAAGAGTCCGGTGAAATTCTGTGGGAAATCAACCTTGGTTCTGCGGTCACGGGTTTTCCGATCACCTATGCGGTCGACGGCCGCCAATACGTCGTCGCCAGCACGGGAAGCCGCGCAGAAGGACTCACCCCCGAGCTGACACCAAGCTCCGGTAACAACATCTTTGTGTTTGCCTTGCCTGAGTGAGCCGTAGGCTGCGGAGCAGCTGTTACCCCGCGCTGACGTTTCCAAGGAAGTGCCGCCGCAGCCGCGGGGTCAGAACAGATGAAGTCACACACCGCGTATTTGACCTTCAACCTCCCGGCCCGAATGGCGTTCGAGAACATCACGCCACAAGTTGAAGACATCGTGCGGAAGAGCGGCGTCCAGGAGGGGCTCGTCCTCTGCAACGCCATGCACATCACTGCCTCGGTGTTCATCAATGATGATGAGCCCGGGCTCCATGGAGACTACGCGACGTGGCTCGAGCAGCTCGCGCCGTTCGATGCATCACCGCAGCGCTATGCCCACAACCAAACCGGCGAGGATAACGCCGACGCGCACATGAAGCGTCAGGTCATGGGGCGCGAAGTTGTAGTCGCGATCACCAACGGTCGTCTCGACTTCGGTCCGTGGGAACAGATCTTCTACGGAGAGTTTGACGGGCGACGACCCAAACGTGTGCTCGTCAAAGTGATCGGCGACTGATCTCCGAACAAAACGCACACGTTAGTTAGTACCCTTCGAGCACTGGGAACCGTTCGTCGGTCGGCAGCGGCTGCACACCAAGCGCATTCAACGCCATCGACACCTTTCGATAGTTGGACGCCGTGGCCACGATGCTGATCATCTGGTGTGTGGAGTACTCTGCCGCCAGTGCCTCCCAGGTCTCATCAGAGACGGTGGTATCGCGATACATCTCGTTGGCGGCCTGGATGAGCCGCCGCTCAGTCGCGTTCCAACCCGGCGCGTCCAGCCCCTGCGCGATCCACTCCGGGACGAGCCCATGATCCCGCGCCCGTCCCACACTCCCGACATGCTTCGCCCACTCATAGACCGCCTGCGTGTTCCAGCCGGTGCGCAGGATGAGCAATTCGCGATCGTGTGGCGTCAACCCCGAGCGCTCCGGATTCAGGACATACCCAGGATTCGAGAACCACGCCTCATACATCGCCGCGTGCTGTCGGAAGGTCCGCGACACCCGAAGCCCGTCGCCCGCAAGTGGTTCGACGCGAGACACGGTCAGGTCCGGACCACGGGCGGGGACAACCACCCGATAGGCGACCTCGTTCACGGGAAGACGTGTCACCGCGGCCTCGTCCGGCTGCACCCCCAAGGCGTTATACAGAATCGCCTGCGCCGTCGTATCCGCGACCGTCACCACGGCGTCAATCAGATTCAACTGGTCAAACCGATCGGCTAGTACCGCCCAGGTCTCATCGGTGACCGACGAATTTCGAAAGAGCTCATCGGCAAAGCCGACCAGTGCGTCCTCGAACGGGTCCCATCGCTCGAGCGAGGGTCCTTCGGCCACCGCGATCAACTCCTCATCGGTGAGACCCGACGCGAGCGCCCGGTCGGCGTGGGTCGCCCACAGGGCCGGGCTCTGGGTCAGCCAGGCCGTCCGCAACAGGAGGAGCTGGCGGTGGCGCGGGGACAGGGTCGACTCCTTCGTAAGATAGACAGACAGAGGCAATACTCGGTCCGCGAGTGCCGGCACCCGTAGCAAGGTGCGCACCGCGTTCCGCGGTATCGCGACGGACGAGTACCGTTCCACGAGACCGCGTTGCTCGGCGGTCCACTCACGCTCCAGCAGCGGAGGCGTCCGTGCAACATCTGCCCGACGATGTGGCAACAGACTGCCAGGCAGCTCCGTCACCGCGCGCGCCGGCTCGATGCGCAGCAGAGCCGCATCATCCTCTTCGGTCAGCACGTAGAGGTAGCCGTCGGGGCCCTGTCGAATGTCACGGATCCGCTGTTTGAGCTCGGCCAGCAACCACTCGCGCCGCATCTCCTCACCACGCTGGTTGAAGACCACTCGCTCGACGTGACCGGTGCGTTGCATGCGTCCCACGGTCATCGAGCCGACGAACAGGTTCCCCTGCCATGCGGGAAAGTGCTCACCGTCATAGAACGTGAGACCGGATGGCGCGATGGAGGGCCACCACAGCACTTCCGGTCGCTCGTAGTTGTCAAGCCACGGCGTGTCTGACACCCGCACCCCGGTGTATTCGCGACTGTCCGACGCAACCGGCCAGCCGTAGTTCCGCCCGGGAAGAATGACATTGACCTCATCGCCGCCTTGCGGGGCGTTTTCGCTCGCCCACGGCAGACCAGTCTCGGGGTGGAAAGCGAGACCAAGCTGGTTTCGATGACCGAGCGAGTAGATCTCCGGCAGATAGCTGGGGTCATCGACGAATGGGTTGTCCTCGGGGACACTACCGTCGTCATTCAGTCTGACGACCTTCCCGACATGAGTCGCGGGATCCTGAGCTCGCAAACCGGTCGTCTGTGACCGTATGGCCCCCCCAATCGTCATATAGAGCTTGCCGTCTGGGCCAAACGTCACGCGGGACGCGGCCACGCCACGGCCAAATCCTTCGGAAACAAATACGTCGCGCACCTCGGTGAGCGCGCCACTGTTCAGACGCCCTCGAGCCAGGGCGATCGTGGCTCCACGCACACCCTCCCGCTCCATCGGCTTGGAATAGGTCAAGTAGACCAGTGAGTCGTCGTCCGGATGGACTGCGATATCCATGAGACCGGCCAACCGAGTGCCGAGATAGACCTCCGGCGTGCCGGGAATCGGGCGGGTGACTAGAGTTCCGTTACGCACGACCCGCAGTGCCCCCGCATCACGCTCGGTGATCAGGATGTCGCCGTTGCGCCGAAACGCGAGTCCCCAGGGGTGAGACAAACCAGTGGCCACCGGCACCACGCGAATCCGCGGTTGCTCGGCGCTATGGAGCACGACCGGCCCGTCGGGTAGCGAGACAGCCGGCACCCCGCTGAGCGCCGTGGTGCGGGGTCGGTTCTGGGCGAGAGCGAACGATGTCGTGACAAGTAGGCTACCTGTGACGAACGCCATCGCCCACTGCTGTCGAGAAACTTGTCGCAACATGGAGACCTCCTTCCGACCCAAGGATTGACCACTACTTCGGATGGCTGAATCTTCTCACGATTTCGGGCCCCTCAGGGACGAGTTTCGTAAGAGAGTCATGACCGCGGCCTGAGCCCACCGGCGCCGCTCGTGGTACCCGCAGGTCTTGTTCCGTCGCGACCGCGGACGGCGTGGGGGCTCCGGAGGGCAGGTGACGTTTGATGCCGACGGACTCGACTGCGGACGGCGAAGGCCACACCAGGCCGTGTTAAGGGACGACCGACCATGTCGACGTGACGGTGAATGTGCTCGGCGAATGATTTGAGGCATGACGAGCCCGTCGGCACGAATCACCACTCCCGGCACAAGACACCCGTTGAACAACCCGGATGTCCATCCCACCCTCTTCGAGGCGTGCGGGGACGTCAGCCCCCGCCGCTCCGCCGACATGCGACTCCCCGTCGGTTCGCCCCAGAGTCGCGTGATTGACGGCGAACGGCGCAAGAACGCGATGGCGGAGTGCCCTCCAATGGCGTTTGAGAGCGCCGGCCGTCCGCTACGGAGTTACATAACTATTACGTCTGTCGCCTCCCTTTCGGCACCACGTCCTGATAGGTTGAGTACCGTTGCCGGCACGTGGCGCCGGCCCGTCGTCAGGGGGACTCCGTGGTGCACTCGAGCGACATCAGCGCCGTCGACCGAACCAAGATCAGCTGGGTGACCGCGACGACGTTCGCCGTCTTTCACGTCCTCGCAGTGGTGGCGTTGTTCTATACCACCTGGCCCGTGGTTGTGCTCGGCGTGGTGTTGCACTGGGTCTGCGGCAGCTGGGGCATCGGGATGGGCTACCATCGGCTCCATACCCATCGGTCATACAGGGTGCCCAAGCCGCTGGAGTATTTCTTCGCAGTGTGCGGTACGCTGACGCTTCAGGGCGGTCCGATCTTCTGGACCGCAATTCATCGGATCCATCATCAGCGCGCCGACCAGACTGGTGACCCGCATACGCCGCGCGACGGTAAATGGTGGGCCCACTTCCTATGGACCATTTTCGGCGAGGAGTTACACGCGAATACCGAAGTGACCGGCAGGTTTGCGCCCGACCTGATGAAGGACCGCTTCTACCGAGTGTTAAACAGTTGGCACTGGGTGCCGCTGGTGGCGTTGGGGCTGGTCTTGCTCGCTATCGGCGGGTGGCCCTGGGTGCTCTGGGGGGTGTTTCTCCGGGTGGTCGTCGGGCTGCATTGCACTTGGCTTGTGAACTCGGCGACCCACCTGTGGGGGACGCGACGGTTCCCGACCAATGATGACTCCAAGAACAACTGGTGGGTAGCGCTGCTCACGTTCGGGGAGGGCTGGCACAACAACCATCACGCGCACCCGACCGCCGCCAAGCACGGGCGGGAGTGGAAGGAATTGGATCTGAACTGGCTTCAGATCCGGCTGCTGTCCTGGCTCGGTCTGGCGTGGGACGTCCAAGCATCACCCCGGATGATCGAGATCGAGGTCAATGCTCCTGTCCAACCCCATCGATAGCTTCTGGCCGCTTCTCCAAGATTGTCAGTTGCAACGGAAGCGCGTGCCGATTCGCCACACCCACGGGCTCAACCCCTCCGGCACGAAGTTCGTATTCGGTGCCCGACACGTCGACCTCGATCTGACCGGCGATCTGATTCTGCTCGTTCAGAAGCCTCTGCCCGTTGACCGCCCGGGCTTGCACCGTCGGACGAAACCGTCTCCCGAGTATGGGCTACCCCTGCGAAAGGTTCCTTCACCACGCCGTCCTCCGCCGCCTCCAGGCCTAGGCTGAGTCATGGACCACGCTTGCTACAAGCCGCCGACACAGGGACCGACATGACGCCCGAGGCCCGTGACCAATGCACTGATGGAGGAGTTCGTCACCTCCACACCGAGGGCGACGCCGACGGCATTGCCGGAATCTACCCCGAGGACAGCCACCGCTTCGACGTGTTCGGCGGACAAACGCGGGGACGCGCCGAGGCGTGGGCGATGTATGTCGCCGAAATCGATAGCCGTGGCGCGAAGCACCGGAACCCACTCGATGCAGAGATGGCGCTTGACCTGGACTTCATCCTCCCGCTGTCACCATCGACCGGCCTGGTGGACGGGTTGGTCCCGTTTCGGGGCCGGTATCGGCGTTTCACGGTCATCGCGAGACAGGAGCCCGACCGCTGGCACCTCGCCGCCGACCGTGTCATCCGCCAGCTTGAGGGGCCGAGGACACCACGGCGAAGCCGGGGACCGATACCATGGCGCTATCATATCGACGGGTGAGAGCCGGAGACCGCAAGATGGATCGGGTTGAGGTGGTGTGCGGTTCGAGTACGGACATCTCGCAAACGACGATGAGACGTCGCGTCCGGCGGACCGTCGGAGACCTGTGGACGCGGGCCCGTGGGCTCGGCGGTTTTTTTCGGGCTCGCAGTCTCGTCGTCGTTCTCGCGCTCGCGATCGGCGACCCAACGGCGGCGCAGTCCGGGGGCAGCTTACGGGTAGAGGTTACTCTCGATGCATCGCTCGCGACTCAGTCAGACGGTCGACTGCTCGTGGTCTTCGCACCCGATTCGGGCGGTGGCATCGAACCCCGCCGGCTTCTGGGTCGCG
Organism: Acidobacteriota bacterium; assembly: GCA_036336225.1. Lineage (GTDB taxonomy): Bacteria > Acidobacteriota > Vicinamibacteria > Vicinamibacterales > UBA8438 > JAJEEA01. The sequence goes on from JAYZGM010000318.1 coordinate 15,358, forward strand.
TCGGCGCCAACGCCGTGCCGACGTTCGGCGTCGACGTGCGGGATCTGGCCCCGGATGATCGCGTCCAGGTGGACGACACGGCCGCGTCCTTCCCACTCGATCGTCTCTCAAGCTTGCCCGCCGGGAGCTATCGAGTCCAGGCGGTCCTCGTCACAAACCGCGATGTCATGCTCCCCGACGCTCCCGGCAACCTCCACAGTGCGCCGCGGCGCGTCACGCTAGATCCGACCCTCGACCGGCTGGTGCAGATCACGCTGACCCGACGTATCCCGAACACCCCGCTCCCAGACGCCGAGACACACCTGCGCTTCGTCGAGATGCAGTCCGCGCTGTTATCTGACTTCCATGGCCGTCCGATCGTCCTGCGAGCGGGGGTCATTCTTCCACTGGGCTACGACGATGAGCCGGATCGTCGCTACCCGTTGCGGGTGCATATCGGTGGATACGGATCACGATACACCGCCGTGCGTACCCTCATGCGACCTGGAGCTCGATTCAGAGACGCGTGGATGGACCCCACCGCACCACGCATGCTCCTCCTCCATCTCGATGGCGCGGGGCCGTATGGCGACCCGTATCAAGTCAACTCCGCCAATAATGGGCCCTATGGTGACGCCATTACTCAGGAGCTGATTCCTCATATTGAACGCGTGTTCCGGGCCGTGGGCACCCCCCGGGCCCGAGTACTGGACGGCAGCTCAACCGGCGGCTGGGTGGCGCTGGCCCTCAAAATATTTTATCCAAGGTTCTTCAATGCGGTCTGGGCCTCGTGTCCGGATAGTGTCGACTTTCGAGCCTTTCAACTCGTCGATATCTATCGCGACAACAACGCCTACGTGGATGCCCGCGGTCAGGAGACGCCCAGCGCTCGGAACCGAAATGGCAGCGTCCGGTTCACTATGCGGCACGAGGTTCGCGCGGAGAACGTGCTCGGGCTCGGTGACAACTGGGCGACATCGGGGCGCCAGTGGGGCGCGTGGAATGCGGCGTATGGACCACGGAGTCCTGCTGGTCACCCGATTCCACTATGGGACCCGCAGACCGGCGTGATTGATCGCGGCGTGGTCGAGCATTGGGAAGCATACGATCTCCGACTTGTGCTCTCGCGAAACTGGGATCGCCTGAGTCCGGAGCTCAGTGGCAAACTCAACATCTGGGTCGGAGACCGAGATGACTATTTCCTCGACGGCGCCGTCCGCCACCTCGAGCGGTTTCTGCGGAGCCGTCGAGCGTTCGATGCGAGGATCGCCTATGGTGCTGGCTCTGGGCACTGCTGGACCGGAATCTCAGAAGCTGAGATGTTGCGGGAAATGAGCGTCCACGTGTCCGAGCGCTAGCGGGCTAGGCCTTCGCCCCGGATGTGCGCCGGCCACGGGGACCGGGGTGACCACCTTGGAGGGCAATCCCCACGTCGATCCGACTCACGCCGCAGCAACGGCTCCCCATTGCGAACAACGGCTACTCAAGCGCGGGTGGGGTGACCCCCCCCCCCGTCATCACCTCGCGAATGGCCTCCGCCGTGGCTGGGCTGCTTTGGCGGTTGACCTCGAGATGCACCGCCACG
>JAYZGM010000319.1:0-7169 GCA_036336225.1 Acidobacteriota bacterium
AGTTTGGGGTGACTGTGTCTGGGGCCGCCAAGTTGGCCCCGCGTGTGCCGCGCGCCCGGGCTCGCAGTGGCGGGTTTATCGAACGGATTTTCGGGTGGATGGTGCTCCTGGCGATGGGGTACATGCTGATCCGTCATCCACGGCTGTTTCTGTTGATGTTGTTGATGTCGGGCCGGGGTGGCGGACGCGGAGGTGGAGGCTTTGGCGGAGGTTCTGGATTTGGTGGGTTCGGTGGGGGCGGGTTTGGGGGAGGCGGTTCCTCCCGGGGTTTTTGAGACGGTGGAGTGAGATGAGAGACGTAACCATGGCAGTCAGTCATCCCGACCTCCAGATCCTGCTTGATCAGTTGCGGCAAGCGATGGGGGCCCATCTCCGCAGTGTCGTGCTGTATGGGTCGGCGACGCGGGGGGACTATGAGCGAGCCACGAGCGACCTCAATTTACTCGTGGTGTTGGATGAGCTGACGCCCGAGCGTCTCGAGCAAGCTAGCCCGGCGCTGACGCGGTGGGAGAGTCGGCGCCAGCCTTTACCGCGGCTATTCACCCTCGACGCGCTCGCCGATTCGGCCGATGTGTTTCCGATTGAGCTCTTGGACCTGAAGGCCCGCCGACAGGTTCTTGTCGGAGAGGACCCGTTTGAGACGCTGGAGGTGCACACGACACATCTCCGGCTGCAGTGCGAGCGCGAGCTCCGCGAGAAGCTCATGCGGCTTCAGGAAGGATATGTGGAGTGTCATGCGTCGCCGCGACAGCTCCGGCGGTTGTTGACCGATTCCTATACGACCTTTGTGGCATTGTTTCGTGGATGTCTGTGGCTCCATAGCGATCCGGTGCCAGACCACAACGAGGAGGTCGTGGCGCAGTTCTGTCGGGCTGCTGGGCTCGACCCTGTCCCGTTCGACATCGTGGCCCGAATGAAGCATGGCGAGCCACCGGCCACAGAGGAGAGGAAGGTGTTCGCACGCTACTATGCCGAGCTCATGCGAGCCGTCTCCCGTGTGGACCGGTTCGCAAAAGAAGGAGGAGACAATCGATGAGGCGAGGGTTGGTCCTGATTGTGGGTGTGCTGCTGTTGGTTGTGTTGATGGGGTCCTGCACGGGCGTCGGGCGTTACAACGGTTTTGTCACGGCCAACGAACAGATCGATGGCACCTGGGCACAGGTCGAGAACGTGCTACAGCGCCGGGCTGATCTTATTCCTAATCTCGTGGCCACGGTGCAGGGGTTTGCCGAGCAGGAGCGCGAGGTGTTTGGTCAGGTGGCCGAGGCGAGGAGTCGGCTCGCCGGTGCCGTGACACCGGCGGAGGCGGCCAATGCCAACGCAGGTCTGACGGGTGCCTTGGGGCGGCTGCTGGCCATTGCCGAGAACTACCCGGAGTTGAGGTCGAATCAGAACTTTATTCGTCTGCAAGATGAGCTGGCGGGCACCGAGAACCGTATCGCCGTTGAGCGCCAGCGGTACAATGAGGCGGTTCGCGTGTACAGGACAGACATCCGGCAGTTTCCCAGCAGTCTGTTCGCGCGGACGTTCGGGTTCGGCGATCGGGAATACTTCGAAGCCGACGAAGCGGCGGCCGAAGTTCCCGAGGTCGCCTTCTAGAGAACCTTGTGAGGAGGACCCTGTGACGGACTTCGCGCGCAGGTGCGGGTGGCTGCTCGTCCTGATCACGAGTATTTCGGGGGGCGTGGTGGCGCAAGAACCCGCCGACGCGGAGCGCCGTGAAGTAATGCTCGAGGTCACCCCGCGTCAGCTGACCCTAGCCGTCGGCGAGAAGAGAAGGTTGACGGCCACGGTCCGCGATGCCGCCGGAAACGTCGTGGACGACCCCCGGGTCGTCTTTTTTTCGCGAGCTCGGCGCGCGGTCGGGGTGACCCGCACAGGTGAAGTGGAAGCGTTCCGGGCCGGTAGCTACACCCTAGTCGCCCTCGTTCCGGACAACCCGGATGATCAGCGCCGTCGGCCACACGCTCGGACCCGTCTTGAGATTCCGGTCACCGTACCCCAGCCGTCGGTTGCGCAGGTCACGTTCACCGAGGCACCACCGAAGTTCTACGTCGGCACGCGCCCGCGGCTCGCGGCCGAAGTCGTCGACGGGTTGGGAGATTCCCGCGCTGACGTCCCGGTCACTTTCGGGTCGGGTGATTCCAGTGTCGCCAGAGTCGACCGGTTCGGGTTTCTGACATTGGTGACACCGGGCTCGGTTGAGATCACGGCGACGGCTGAGTCGGTGACCGATCGCATAATGATAGAGGTTGAGGCCAATCCGGTCAGCACGCTCGCGTTACAGGCAAGTGCCGAGACTGTGCGAACGGGTGATGTCGTTCGCGTCACTGCGACGGCGAAGGATGCCCGCGGGCTGGCTGTGCGAGGAGTCCCGGTGCAGTTCGCGGTCGGGGGACAGACGAGTCCCGACATCATCGCGGCCGGGGCGGCGGCGCATTTGACCAACGATGGACGGTTCGTGGCCGAGCGGTCAGGAACTTATACCGTCGTCGCGACGGCCGGCACACACTCTGCGACCCGAACCATCTCGGTCGTGCCACGTGACATCCGTCAAGAGGTGGAGGTGGTCGGACGTGGTGAAGTGCTTGACCGCCATTCGTCTGATCTGTGGGTGTGGGAGGGGACCGATGGGCGAGACTACGCTATCACCGGGACCTGGGGCGCCGATGGGCACTCGTTGATCTGGGACGTGACCGATCCGGCCAACATCGAGAAGCTGCGTGAGGTCCAGGTGGATGCCCGGACCGTCAACGACGTGAAGGTCTCCGAGTCCGGCGACATCGCGGTCATTAGCCGAGAGGGGGCCTCGGATCGTCGCAACGGTATCGTCGTATTGGGGGTAGGGAATCCACGCGAGGGGGTCCCGGTCCTGTCGGAGTTCACCGATGAGCTCACCGGCGGCGTGCACAATGTGTTTATTGCCGAAGACCACGTCTTTGCGTTGAGCGCCGGGCGCCGCTACGACATCATCGATATCGAAGATCCGCGGAATCCATCTCGGGTGGGGCGCTTCGAGCTGGACACGCCCGGTCATGGGATTCACGATGTCTGGGTGCACGACGGGGTCGTCTTTTCGTCGAACTGGACCGATGGCGTGGTGGCGGTCGACGTCGGCGGCGGCGGTCGGGGGGGCACCCTGGAGCAGCCGGTCGAGCTCGGACGGTATGCCTACCCCAGCGGATGGAATCACGCGGCCTTTCCTTATCGGAGTCAGTCAACAGGTAAGTTTTATCTGTTTGCTGGCGATGAGTCGTTTCCGTATGGAGGGCTCAGCGCGCGACGGGGAGGGGCACCCTCGCGCGCGGCCGGATGGATTCACATCATCGACTGGAGCGATTGGGACCACCCGCACGAGGTGGCTCGATATCAGGTCCCGGAGGCCGGCTCGCACAACCTGTGGATCGAGGACGACGTGCTCTACGTTGCCTTTTACAACGGGGGGCTCCGTGTGGTCGACGTGTCGGGTGATCTCATGGGAGATCTCTACAAACAGGGACGAGAGATCGCGATGTTCGCCCCGTCGGACCCCGATGGGTTCATCGCCAACGCACCCTTCGTCTGGGGCCCACAACCCTACAAGGGGCACATCTTCTTCACGGACTGGAACACCGGCCTGTGGGCGGTCAAGCTCGGCGAGCGCACTGGTCCAGGCCCGTTCAGTGGTGAACCCCAATAGTCGGCGGCTAGCCCCGGCCCGAGGAGAGGGTGTCACGGCGATGTGGGACGTTTGCTTCTGTGTATTCGCCACGCTGCTGGTGGTCTGGGGTGGTGTCGCCAGCCACGCGGCGCCACCGCCCCCGACCCGGAGCTACTACGTGTATGTCGCGGCCGAGTCCGACGACGAGGTCTCCGTGATCCGCTATGGACCGGCCGGAGGGGAGGTCGTGAAGACCATCACGGTCGGGAGCTTTCCGGCGGAGGTCGAAGGTCCCCACGGGCTGACGGTCGATCCAAATGGACGGCACTGGTATGTCTCCATCGCCCACGGATTTCCCTACGGCAGCGTACACAAGTACAACACCGGAACCGATACGTGGGTCAGCGATGCAACCCTCGGAATGTTCCCCGCCACCCTGGATGTGTCGGTCAGCACCGGGCTGCTGTTTGTCGCCAACTTCAACCTGCACGGACCACTCGAGCCAAGCACCATCTCGGTGGTGGAGATTGACACGATGACCGAGGTGGCGCGGGTGGAGAGCGGCGTCCGACCGCACGGCGGTCGCCTGGGTCCAGATGGCGCGTCGTTCTATTCGGTCAACATGATGAGCTTTGAGCTCGTCGAGCTCGATGCGTAGGGGTTCGACATCACGCGTCGATTGTCACTGGGTAAGGGGGTGATGCCGACCTGGGTCACGCCGCCATCGCCGATCGGAAAGCTGTATGTGACCGGGAACAACGTGGCCACGATCTTCGAGATCGACCTCGAGACCTGGCAGATCGAGCGCACGTTCGAGACCGGTGCGGGGCCCTACAACCTTGACGTGAGTCCGGACGGGACACGTATGGTCGCGACCTACAAGGGGGGCGATGCCGTCGGGTTTTGGGACCTTGGTCGTGGCATCGAGACAACGCGGACCCCGACGAGTCGGCCCCTCCCTCACGGCGTCGTCATCACACCAGACGGCGAGTATGCCTTCGTGACCGTGGAGGGGGTCGGTGCTGACCCGGGAACTGTGGAGGTGTACCAGGTCGATACCGGTGAGCGGGTCGCGAGCATTGACGTCGGCAAGCAGGCCGGTGGCATCGCCTTCTGGAAAATGGAAGACTAGTCCGCTACGCGGTCCGCTCGACGGCGAGCGCGACGCCGTTGCCTCCCCCCAGACACAATGTGGCAATGCCGCGAGCCGCCTGCCGCCGCTGCATAGCGTAGAGCAGTGTCGTGAGTATTCTGGCCCCGCTCGCGCCGATCGGATGCCCGAGCGCCACTGCGCCCCCATTCACGTTGACTTTGGCAGGGTCGGCGCCCAGTTCGCGGATGACGGCTACCGCCTGGGCTGAAAATGCCTCGTTCAGTTCGATGAGATCGACGTCGTCCAGAGACCACCCAATCTTGGTGAGGAGTTTCTGGACCGCTTGGACGGGGGTCATGAGGAGCCACTTGGGAGCCAGCCCACTGACCGCTTGGCCAACGATACGTGCCATGGGGGTCACGCCCAACTCGGTCGCCTTTTCTGAGGCCATCAACACGACGGCGGCCGCGCCGTCATTGACACCCGGTGAATTCCCGGCCGTCACCGTGCCGCCGTCTTTCTTGAAGGCTGGGCGCAGCTTGCCCAGTGCTTCGACACTGCTGTCCGGTCGTACCGATTCATCGTAGTTGACCAGTATCGGGTCGCCCTTCCGCTGGGAAATCTCGACCGGCAGGATCTCGTCCTTGAACCAGCATTCGCGAATGGCTCGGGCCGCCTTCTGATGGCTGGCGGCGGCGAATGCGTCTTGCTCGTCCCGGGAGACCTGATACCGGTCGGCAACCGCCTCGCCGGCCAGGCCCATCCCCCAGTTCTCGAGTGAGCACCAGAGTCCATCGTGAATCATCGAATCGACGACTTCGCCGTTGCCCATACGGAGTCCTTCGCGGGCCCGAGTCAACATGTAGGGGCAGTTGCTCATCGACTCCATGCCCCCGGCCACCGCGATATCGATGTCACCGGTGGCAATGCCTTGCGCCGCGAGCATCACCGCCTTGAGACCGGACCCGCAGACCTTGTTGATAGTCAGTGCGGCGACATGGTCACTCAACCCACCGCGGAGTGCCGCCGGGCGAGCTGGCGCCTGTCCGGCGCCGGCGGAAACGACGTTACCCATGATGCATTCATCGACCAACACCGGGTCGAGCCCGGCTCGAGTCACCGCCTCACGGATCGCCCGGGCCCCCATATCGGTAGCGGGCAAACTCTTGAGTCCGCCCAGAAATTTGCCGGTTGGCAGACGGGCGGCACTCACGATCACTGAGTCTCGCATGATGTTTTCCTTGTCGGACGGGGTCCCCTCACAGGACCGCGGTGGAGATTTCGAGACGGGCCACGGTTTCGTTGCCCAGAAGCTGATTCAGCCGCGATCGGATCAAGCTCCGTGAGCGTCCGACCTCCAGGGCCCAATGCGGGTCTGTCACGACCACGGACAGGGTGCCATCCGGACCAAGTGCGACACTGGTGACGCGGTCCACACGGTGGCCCACCGCTGCGCTCCACGCGAATGCAACTTTCCCGTTGGATAGGGGCTGGTCTCGCAGGAGCTCCCGAAGCGCTCCGGTCACACAGTGTTGCGCGGATATCATACTGAATGCATGCTGCCATCAGCGGGCGGTTTCATCGAGTCTCACCGGTCGGACCGTCGTGTGGCGCACGTCTAATGTAACATCCGCGTCGTGGGTCTTGTGCTTGCCTCGCGCTCCGTCCGTCGCGCCGATTTGTTGAGCCGAGCCGGGTTTCGGTTCGACGTTGTGCCGGCCGATATCGATGAGCGGCCACACCCGGAGGAGCCGCCGGCGGTTCTCGTGCGTCGGTTGGCGCGAGAGAAGGCGGCGGCCGTGGCTCTCAGCCATCCCGACGCTGTGGTCCTTGGCGCGGACACGCTCGTCGTCGCGGGTGGGACCATTTTCGGCAAGCCGGTTGACGCCGGCGATGCGACAACGATGCTGCGTCGACTGTCGGGACAAACGCACGATGTGCTCACCGGGGTGGCGGTTCACACACCGACGGGATGGCGGGACGATGTCGCGTCGACGCGGGTGGTGTTTCGCGAGCTGCATGAGGTGGAGATTGACTGGTATGTCGCTAGTGAGGAGCCGTTGGGGAAGGCGGGCGCCTATGCCATCCAGGGGTTGGCTTCCCGGTTCGTGACCCGTATCGATGGTTCGTACACGAATGTGGTGGGACTCCCAATCGAGGTCGTCGACCGCATGCTGCGGGAGCTCAGTTCACCCGCGTGACACGGGAGATCCTCGCGAGGGGCAGGATGGGACGTTGAGTTGGAGACCGGTCCAGTTACTAATAACCTCGACTAGGACCGGAAAGCCCGTCGGACACCGGGGCGTCAACGTTTTTCTGCGTCGGTTTGACCGCGGCCCAGACCTCAAGGTATCTTGGGGTGTTCGTGGTGAGGTTTGTGTCCGGAGGATTACCTCTATGTCCACCAAGACCGTGAAGACCCTGATGACCACCGTG
>JAYZGM010000320.1:0-18025 GCA_036336225.1 Acidobacteriota bacterium
CCCGCCGCCTCCACCACCACCGGCTGCGCAGCCGATTGAGGCTCAGGGTGTCGACGTGAACCCGAACGCCGCGCCGATCGAGGCTCCGGCTGAGATTGCGCCTGAGACCGGCTTCGACCTGTCCAACGTGCAAGGGGTCGAAGGTGGAATTGCGGGTGGCGTCGTTGGTGGCATTGTCGGTGGCTTGCTCGAAGCCCCGCCGCCCCCGCCGCCCCCGCCCGAGCCTGTTCGTGTAGGTGGCAACATCCAAGCGCCAGCGAAAGTGAATGACGTTGCGCCTCGATACCCACCTGTCGCCCAGGCCGCGCGCGTCGAGGGTGTCGTGATTCTCGAAGCGGTCATCGGCCCTGATGGTCAGGTCACCGACGTACAAGTCTTGCGTTCCGTGCCACTGCTCGACGACGCTGCTATCGAGGCAGTTCGGCAGTGGACCTATACACCGACGATGCTCAACGGCGTTCCTGTCCCCATCATCATGACGGTGACGGTGAACTTTCAGCTGCGATAACAGATGCCAGAGAAATGATGCGCCACGTGGGTGTCTGCTCGTGTGGCTCACCGAACCGAATTCTGATGTGAGGTAGGAGGCACAATGGATCTTTTGGAACTTTGGGAACAGATGGGTCTCGCCGTGAAGTCCCTCATGCTTTTGCTTGCGTTGATGTCCATGTGGTCGATGGGCGTCTTCTTCGAGCGGTTGTTCACCTTTACCCAGGCCGGGAAGCAGTCGAAGCTGTTTGCGCCCCAGGTCGCGAAGCATCTGAAAGATGGTCGATTGAAGGACGCGATCGCGATTTCGCAGTCAAAGAACTTCAAATATAGCCACCTTGGCAAGGTCGTCCTGGCCGGCTTGCAGGAGTATCAGTTTCAGAAGGAGTCCACTGTAGACCTTCACCGTGATGACCTGATCGACGGCTGTCGCCGAGCCATCCAGCGTGCGTCGGCACTCACCGCGGCCGACCTGAAGAAGGGCATGGGGTCATTGGCCACCATCGGCGCCACGGCCGTGTTTGTCGGACTGCTTGGAACCACGTTGGGCGTTATCAACGCGTTCCAGGGCATTGCAGCCACCGGATCCGGTGGCTTGGGCGCCGTCTCGGCCGGTATCGCCGAAGCGCTCGTCGGGACTGCCGTTGGCCTCTTTGTCGCCATTCCGGCGGTGTGGTTTTACAACTACCTCACCTCGCGGATCGAGTTCTTCAACGTGGAGATGGACAACTCGTCGTCAGAGCTCGTGGACTATCTGATCAGGCAGAGTGACTAAGCACCGAGCCTAGCGCCCCCCAGGGAAGTCGGGGGGGGCGTTTCTGGTGAGACGTGAGTCGAGGAGGCACACCCATGGGAATGCAAGTAGGCGAAAAACATGGCGCGATGAACTCGGAGATCAACATCACGCCCTTGGCGGATGTGATGCTGGTCCTGCTGATCATTGTCATGCTGATTGCACCTCTGTTGCAGAAAGGTGTCGACGTTACGTTGCCAGAGGCGGCGAACACATCGGATAAACCCGAAAACGACACGCAGACCACACTGGCGGTGACTGCCGACGGTCGGTTCTTTATCGACCAGGTTCCGACGACCGAACCCGAGATGCTGACTGCCGTGCAAACGGTGCTCGAGCGGAAGTTCGAGAAGATCCTGCTGATCAAAGCCGACCAGGACGCCCAGTATGCAGACGTGATGTCCGTGCTTGACCGCTTGCAGCGTGCCGGTATCGAGGACATCGCTCTCATCACGGAGCGGAAGGTTGGCAGTGGCGGTGCGGCCGGAGGGGGCGAATAGTCAATGGCCAAGAGGCATTTCGGGGCGGAAGACGTCGTCACGGCAGAGAAACCAACTTCAAATGCGGAGATCAACATCACGCCGTTTATCGACGTGCTGTTGGTGCTGATCGTCATCTTTTTGGCGGCACTCCCACTCTCCCAGCGCGGGCTCGACATCAACCTGCCGCTGGAGACCCAGGGCTCTACCGAGGCGGCAGCCGACTCGAGCCAGATCGTGTTGCAATACACGGCTGACCGGGTGATCACGATCAATCAACAGCCGGTCCCGGTTCAACGTCTTGAGTCGGAGCTGCGTGACATCTTTGAGCAGCGTCGAGAGAAGACGATGTTCATTGCTGGGGCTGGAAATCTCCGGTATGGCGAGATCATTGAGGTGATCGACGCCGCCAAGGGTGCGGGTGTTACGAAGGTGGGAATTGTGACCGAAGCGATGCGGCGGGCCGGCGGCGCGGACGCGCTGTAGCCGTTCCGTTGGTCGCGGAATCGATTTGGCCGGCGTGGCACCCACTCTGTGCCGCGCCGGTTGTTTTGTCGGGACAGATGAAGCGGGATTGAAGGGGACCCTTATGCGCAATCGATCGTTCGCCATGAGACTTGCTCTCGTAGCCGTGCTGACTATTCCATTGGTCTCCTGTTCGGTCTTTGATCGGCTCCGGGCTCTACGGGTTATCAAAGATGCCCATACCCAGTATCAGCGGGCCGACTATGAGAGCGCGGCTGAGCTCTACGAAGAGGTGCTGGCCAACGACCCAAACCTGGTCGAAGCCTACTTCTATCTCGCCAATAGCTACGACCAGCAATTTAGACCGGCTTTGCGGGGCGAACCGGAGAACGATGTGATGCTCGAGAGAGCGATCGACACATACATCACGTCGGCCGAACGGCAAAACGACTTGCAGCTGCAGACCTTGTCACTACAATACTTGGTGGCCGCTTATGGTCCCGATAAGGCAAACGATCCCGCGTCGTCAGAGCCGGTGTTGCAGGCCATGATCCAGGCTGACTCGACGAACCCGGAGAATTACTTCGCGCTCGCGCGGTTGTATGAGGACTCCGGGCTCTACGAAGAGGCGGAGGGGGTGCTCTTGGAGGTGGCCGATATGAGCTCGGAGGACCCCACGGTCTTCCTACAGCTGGCCGGCTTCTACAACCGAAACGAGCAGTTTGACCTGACGATTGAAGCGCTTCGTCGTCGAGCGGAGCTCGAGCCTGACAATCCCGAGGCTTACTACACGATTTCGACCTACTACTGGGAAAAGGCGTTTAGAGACTTCCGACTTGATGAGGAGCAGGAGGAGGAGTATGTGATGCTCGGGCTGGCGGAGGTCGAAAAGGCCCTTGAGCTGAATGCAGACTATGTCGAAGCGCTGACCTACAAGAACATTTTGATGCGGATGCAGGCAAACCTTACCGACGATTTGGACGAGCGGGACGCCCTCATCGAAGAGGCAGACATTTTGCGGGATCGGGCCGAAGAGCTGCAGGCCCAGAGGACCGGGGCGAGCTAAGTCTCGTCGGCTACGCCACAGGGCGGATAGACGGGCCGGGTCGCGTGTCCTCCACGCGGTCCGGCCATTTTCGTGTACTGCATGTAGATGATCAGTTTCGATAAGCTAGCCGACAAGGCCCGAGCCTTCAACCCAGAGGCCGATACCGAGTTGCTGCGGCGAGCGTATGACTTCTCGGCGGCCGAGCATGCCGGTCAAATTCGACGTTCCGGTGAGCCGTATGTGACCCACCCCCTCGAGGTGGCTGCCCTGGTGGCGGACATGCGTCTGGATGACGTCGCGATTGCGGCTGGTCTGCTCCATGACGTCGTTGAGGACACACTCACCTCGATCGAGCGGGTGCGAGAACTGTTTGGGCCCGAAGTGGCTCATGTCGTGGAAGGTGTCACCAAGATCAGCTCCATCACCTTCTCCTCGAGCGAGGAACGACAGGCGGAAAACTTCCGCAAGATGTTGCTCGCCATGGTCGACGACATTCGCGTCATTCTCGTCAAGCTGGCCGACCGGCTGCACAACATGCGTACGCTCGACCACATGCCTGAGGGGAGACGATTGACCATCGGGCAGGAGACCCTGGACATCTACGCGCCCATCGCCCACCGACTGGGAATGAGGCAGGTCAAAGACGAGCTCGAGGATCTGGCGTTCAAGCACCTCGACCCCAAGGCGTATGACACGACCCGCGCCTGGGTCGAGGGGCGGCGCCGCGCGACCCGCCGCACGGTCGAGGAGCTCCAGCGTACTCTTGAGCGTACGCTCACCGAGGCACAGATCCCCTACGTACGGATTGAATTTCGTATCAAGCGGCCCTATGGCATCCATCAGAAAATCAGACGCCAGCGGACCTCTCTGGAGCAGGTCTATGACCTGATCGCGCTTCGCGTGATCACGACGTCGGTCAGGGACTGCTACGCGTCGGTCGGCGTCATCCACCAAACATGGTCTCCGGTCCCGGGCCGTTTCAAGGACTTTATTGCGATGCCGCGGGCCAATCGGTATCAGTCGCTCCATACCTCGGTGGTCAGCGACCAAGGTGTCCCCTTTGAGGTTCAGATCCGCACCGAGGAGATGCACGCGGTCGCGGAGCATGGGATCGCGGCGCATTGGAAATACAAGGAAGGGCGGATCGGAGTCAACGACGATGAGCAGCACTTTGCCTGGTTGAGGCAGCTACTGGAATGGCAACAGGAGGTTCGGGACCCCGGAGAGTTCATCCACAACCTAAAAGTTGATCTCTATCCGGACGAGGTCTATACCTTCACTCCCAAAGGAGAGGTGAAGGCGCTCCCGCGAGGCGCAACGCCGATCGACTTCGCCTATAGCGTGCATACGGACGTCGGACACCAATGCGTTGGGGCGCGTGTCAATGGTCGGATGGTGCCGGTGCGCACCCGTCTCGACAGCGGTGACATTGTTGAGGTGGTGACCGCCCCGGGACATACACCGAGTCGCGACTGGCTGAATATCGTCGTGACCTCGCGAGCTCGGAACAAGATCAAGCACTTCATTCACGCCGAGGAGAAACTTCGCGCCGTGGAGCTTGGTCGAAAACTGTTCGACAAAGAGCTGCGGCGGTTCGATCTGAGCGCCAAGACCGTGTTGACACCGGATTGGGTCAAACGGATCGCCGGCGAGTTCGGTGTGCAACGAGCGGACGACCTGTTCGCCGCGGTTGGGTATGGCAAAGTGCCGGCTCGCTCAGTGCTCGCGAAGTTGGTGCCGAGCGAGCTTGAAGAAAAGCCCGTTGCACCGTCGATCGGAACCGTCGTCCGTCGCGTGTTTCGCCCGAGCGAAGACAAAATTCGGGTGCGTGGATTCGACGACCTGATGGTCTTTCGAGCCCGTTGCTGTAATCCAATCAGGGGTGAAAAAATCGTCGGGTATGTGACGCGGGGTAAGGGGGTGTCGGTGCACGGGGCGAGATGTCCCAATGTGCTCAATCTCCTCTATGACCCGGAGCGTCGGATCGATGTGGTCTGGGACAAACGGACCGACGACCGCGGGTTTGTTGTGCTCCTCGGTATTCAGGTCGAGGACCGCCGTGGCATTTTGGCCGATGTCACCTCGAAAATCGCAGGGCTCAAGACCAATGTACTCAAGGTCGAAGCCACGAGCAGCGACCATCACGGACGAATCAGCGTCACGATGGAAATAGATGACCTGAAACACCTTCAGCGGGTGATAAAGGTGATTCGGGGGGTAACGGGCGTGCTGGAGGTCGAGCGGTTAATGAAATAAGGACGAGCCCGGGGTGAACAGTCTGTCCGTTCGGGGGTGTGCTCTTTGGTTCGGGGCGTCACGCTCATCGTGCATGTTCAATCGAGGACAGCGATGGCGTCAATCTCAACATGGACGCCCTTGGGAAGCGCAGCGACTTGGACCGTGGCCCGCGCTGGTGCGGGGTCGGTGAAGTATTCACCGTAGGCCGTGTTGACGGTCAGGAAGTGACTCAGGTCGGTCACATATATCGTCGTTCGCATCACCTGGTCGAAACCGGCTCCCGCGGCTTCAAGAATCGCCTGGAGACTCTGCATCACCCGGTGGGTCTGGACCGTAATGTCTCCGTCGATCGGCTCGCCCGTCGCTGGATCGAGTGGGATCTGTCCGGACACAAACAGCAACGAGCCGGCGCGTACCGCCTGCGAATACGGGCCGATGGCGCTCGGGGCCCCGTCGGTATGGATCGCTTCACGCGACACTAGGCTGCTTTCACGATCTTATTGGACCGCAAACACCGCGTGCACACACGGATCCGTTTCACGCCACCGTTGATCACAGCCTTCACACGTTGGATGTTGGCTTCGAATCGTCGTCGGGTCACGTTGTGCGCGTGACTCACGTTACGCCCGAACGCTGGGCCTTTTCCGCAGATTTCGCAACGCTTTGCCATTGGACGTGTTCCTGATTCTCGAGACGGGCGTTTACCATGGGCTGTTGGCCCGGGTTGCCGTGGCTGGGTTCGCTCCGAACGTGGATAAACCTCTCAAAGCAGCTGAGAACAGCCCAAACAATCAATTATAGCAGGACCGAGCTTCTTTTCAAGGACCCTACGGGACGATGACGCGAGGTTCTGATGACGGGGCTTCGGTGTCCTTGGAATCCGAAGACTCTCCGGTTGTCGGGCGCATCAATCGACCGAGAAGCTCCAGATAGGCGCGTGGTCCCCCATCAAGAGCAGAGCCCGCCTCGGTTGCCGCGCGCTCGACGCGTTGAAAGACCTCCATTAGATCGCGGTCGCTCGCCAGAGGCTTCTGGTCGTCCGGGGTTTTGAGAAACGTCTTCATGTCGTTCATGACGCGCTCTGCCGCCAATGAGGGTGGACGATGATCGTAAATGATGCCCTTGCTCGCGGTTTCGTAGGTGGAAGCCAGTGCTTGTGCGGACTCGCGGATCACCTGGTCGTCGACAGCAATCTCTATGCTCTCGGCGAGTTTGTGCAGGGTGCCCTGCACGAGAAACAACAGCTGGTATTGGTGCTGGCTGAGCCCGGCCAGCAGCGGCAGGATGAATCCTGTATCACGCTCCTGCTGACGCTGAACAACGGCCGGCGGATGGGCTCGAGCGGATTCGAGATACCCGCAATCGGGTGGACACTGGATCTCTGTGAGGCGTTTGGTGCCACAGCACATGGCACAGATCTGCTGGCCAATCGCCGGACAGACTCGCCGGCCGCGACGACGACCACAGAGAGGGCAAGTGGCTGGACTCATCACAGGACTCGAGAGAAACAGTAGCTTGGCACACGCGGATCGTGCCGTCAACGCCGAGAACCAACACCATCCCGGTGGGTTCCGCGCCGCTCGAACGCAGCTGGACCTTCCCACGGGTTGTGTCCCTTTCGGTTAACAACTTTGACCCTTTGTGACGCCCGCGACCATGACGAAGCTGCCGATGAAAAAGAACTGAAACCGTACGCTGCTTTTCGTCGTCTAATTATAATGAAACCGGTTCCCAATGACTCTGAGTGAGTCCGTGATACCGGTTAAAGTTTAGTAAATGAAGCAGATAGAACGGGCTTGCGACGAAGGGCGAGGGCCCTGAGGGCCATTCGCAACCCTCCAGCCTTCCTCCCTTTCGTCGCACATACCAGCCAAAGTCGCTTCGTTTCTTGGACATCGGTGGTCTAGGTGAGTCCATCGTGTCCTGGCACCTAAATTGCTTGTAGGTCTATCGTTCGTGGGGATTCGATCCGACACGATCCGGACGAGCGTGCACCACAGCGGGTTGGACGAGAAGGAGTTGTATCATGGAGACACGCACACAAGGTATGACGGATGAGCGGTATAGCGAGCTGCGCAGCATCCTCGAAGAGCGATGTGATGAAATCGCTGGCGAGGTGAAGCACAAGATCCGAAACGTACGGACGGAAGCGACTCAGGCTGGAATGCACCGGCTCGCCGATACCAGTGAGACCTCGGAGTCAGATATCCAGGACGACATCGAGTTCGCGTTACTCCAAATGAAGGCGGAGACGCTGACCAAGATTTCGGCCGCCTTGACCCGACTCGAGGAGGGCACCTACGGATACTGCTACAAGTGTGGCGACGAAATCGCGGAGCAGCGTCTCCGAGCCCTGCCGTTCGCCGCCCGGTGCCGAGAGTGTGAAGAGGTTCGGGAGACGGAACTCAATCGCGAGCGCGTACTTGAGTCGCGGACCAAGGCGGAGTCTCTCTTCGGTATCACCTCGATTTGAGCCCGCCCCGTATTTTGCCGCCACGTCGGGGCTTCGGGGCCCCGTCGGTAACCAGTGGTAGACTCAATAGTTGTGCGGTGCCGTGCCACAAGCGAGACGCTGGTACGGGGCTGTCTTCCAGTGTTCCGGAACCGGAGAATCGCACGATGAGCGAAGAGCTTGAGCTCCTCGAAGAAGAGGAAGACTCCGGTGGCGATCGGCCGGTCTCGATTCCGCCCGAGCTTTCAGTGCTGCCGCTGCGCGACACGGTGCTGTTTCCCAATTCCTTCATGCCTCTTGCCGTGGCGCGCGAGAGTTCGGTCCAGCTGATCGAAGAAGCCATCGCTGACAGCCGGCTCGTGGGTGTCTTCACCCAACTCGAGCCCGGCACGGAAGAACCCCAACAGGATGAGTTGTATCCGGTCGGTACCGCGACACACATCCACAAGATGTTCAAACTGCCCGATGGCACGCTACGACTCATCGTTCAAGGGCAGTCCCGTCTCCATTTGGAGGAAGTGCTCGACACCAAGCCGTATATACGGGCTCGTGTCCGACTGGCAGAGGAAGTGCTGGGCGACGCAGATCGGCTCGAAATCGACGCGCTGCAACGCAACATCAAGGGGAACTTCCAGCAAGTGGTTTCACTCTCGCCGCTGTTGTCGGACGACTTGCAGGCATTGGCTGGCAATATCACCGAGCCCGGCAAGCTGGCTGACTTCATAGCGTCAAGCTTGACGACAATCCAGACCGCGACCAAGCAAGAGGTACTTGGCACGCTCGACGTGCGCAAGCGGATGGAGCAGCTCAATCGGACATTGATTAAAGAGCTCGAAGTGCTTGAGCTCGGGTCAAAGATCCAGTCGGAGGTGCAGTCGGAGGTTGGCAAGAGTCAGCGAGAATATCTGCTGCGAGAGCAGATGAAAGCGATTCAAAAGGAGCTCGGAGAGGGCGACGACCAGGCGAAGGAGATCGAAGAGCTCAAGGAGAAGATTGAAGCGGCCGGGATGCCCGAGTCGGTGCAAAAGGAAGGCCTTCGGGAGCTGGACCGGTTGTCGCGGATGCCTGTGGCGGCAGCCGAGTATACCGTGTCACGCACGTATCTCGACTGGCTCGTCGCGTTGCCATGGGCGGTCCGGACAGATGAGGTTATTGAGCTTCCACGGACCAAAGATGTCCTTGACGCCGACCACACTGGCCTGGAGAAAGCGAAAGACCGTATTCTCGAGTATCTTGCGGTGCGGAAGCTGAACCCAAGCATGAAGGGACCGATTCTGTGCTTTGTTGGTCCCCCCGGGGTCGGTAAGACCTCACTGGCCAAGTCGATTGCCCGGTCGCTCGATCGGAAGTTTGTTCGCGTGTCCCTGGGGGGGATGCGTGACGAGGCGGAGATTCGGGGTCACCGACGTACGTATATTGGGGCGTTGCCCGGGCAGGTCATTCAGGGACTGCGACGCGCCGAGTCCAAGAACCCGGTGTTTATTCTGGACGAGATCGACAAACTGGGCGCCGACTTCCGCGGAGACCCCTCGTCGGCTTTGCTGGAGGTGTTGGATCCGGAGCAGAACAACACGTTTCGAGACCACTATCTCGACGTACCGTTTGATCTGTCCGAGGTGTTGTTCATCACGACCGCCAATATCCTCGACCCGATCGCACCCGCTCTGCGCGACCGGATGGAGGTGCTCGAACTCCCGGGCTACACCGAGGAGGAGAAGCTGCAGATTGCGAAGGAGCATCTCGTGGGTCGGCAGGTCGAGAACCACGGTTTGACGTCCGAGCAGCTCAGCTTTAGCGACGACGCACTGGCCATGGTGGTGCGTGGGTATACCCGTGAGGCCGGGGTGCGTAACCTCGAACGAGAAATCGGGGCGTTGTGCCGAAAGGTCGCCCGACGTCACGCGGAGGGCACCGTCGATCCGGTTGACGTGATTCCGGAGATGGTCACTGCCATGCTCGGGGCACCACGGTTCGAAGACGAGGAAGTCGCAGAGCGGACGAAGAATCCAGGGGTAGCGTTAGGCCTCGCTTGGACGCCAACTGGTGGTGAGGTGCTGTTTGTCGAGGCGACTCGTATGCCGGGGAAAGGGTCGCTGACGTTGACGGGCCATCTGGGCGACGTCATGAAGGAGTCAGCTCGCGCCGCTCTGTCCTGGTTCCGTGGGCAGACCGCGACGTATGATGTCGACCCCGATTTCTATCAGAACGCCGAGATCCACCTCCACGTGCCCTCGGGCGCGATTCCGAAGGACGGCCCCTCGGCCGGGGTGACGATGGCCACCGCGCTCGCCTCCGAGCTCACCGGCCGACCGGTGCGTGGGGACCTCGCGATGACCGGTGAGATCACGTTGTCCGGAAAAGTGCTTCCGGTGGGCGGGATCAAGGAGAAGGTGTTGGCTGCGCGTCGCCACGGCGTCTTTGACGTGCTGCTGCCGAAGCAGAACGAAAAGAACGTCAACGAGGACCTGAGCGAGGACTTGCGTAGAAAGATGACGATTCACTTCGTCTCGGCAATCGATGACGTTCTGAAACTGGCGCTCCAGCCGGCGACGGCCCAGCCGACGGTTGCGACCCGTGGCGCCGAGCCTGGTCTGCACGGCACCGTGCAGTAGGACTGTTGCCTCCGGCGTCGGGTCACCGCTGGCGAGTTGGAACCCAGGCGGTCGTGCGACCGCCAATTGTGACGTGCTTGATACGCTGACCACCAATGCTCGCGTCCGGGTTCCGTCCCCATCGACGGTGGAAGAGCCAGCTGCGTGGGAAGCGCGACTTGTCCGCGTCCGCGGCCACCGCCGTTTGCACCACCAGCCGAAGCTTGGCCCTGAGGATTGAGACCTCGAACGTCGTGAGCCGATTGGCCTCTCGTCGTGGGTCGATCTTGGCCTGATAGAGCACCTCGTCGGCGATCCAGTTGCCCACACCGGCAGCAAAGGATTGATCCAACAGCACCGACTTGATGCTCCCCGATCGTCGTCTGAGCCGGTCGGCAAACCGCGCCCCAGAAGGCAGGTCCAGGAGTGGGTCAAATCCCAGACCGGAGATTGGTGGCTCGGTTGTCGGGTCGTCCCTGAGACGAATTCGGCCCAGTCTCCGTTTGTTGGTCACGACGAGCTCAGCCCCGTCGTCGAGTCGTAGATGCAGCTTGGTGAATCGAGGTGGCCACCGATCGTCCTCGATGCTCGGGCTCGAGGCGAGCGGAAGCGGGGTGTCACCGATCTCTCGTATCTGACCGGTCATTCCCAGGTGGAGACAGGGCCAGGGACGGCGGTCGAGCTCGAGCCAGAGATGTTTGCCCCGCCGGCGGGCGTTGAGCACGGTGCGACCACGCAGGGCCCTCGTGAATCGGGAGGCGCTGACCCCGTCAAAGACAATGGGGTCACGTGCCGAGTGAACCCACACGATGCGTCGGTCACACGCCGTCCGCTCGAGGAGGCGCCGCGCACGTTCGACCTCGGGAAGCTCAGGCATCGCGAAGCAAACTGAGTCCGCAGATCGTTTTCATGTCTGGCGCATCGCTGCTCCGGACAAGCTCGCGGGCATCCTCAAGGCTGAAGATCCGAGCCTCGATGTCCTCGTCCAGATCGCCGCTTGCCGAGTGGTCCGGTTCGGCGAGCTCGGTCAGCCGGAAGAAGATCATCAGCTCGTCACAGTATCCTGGTGTCGGGAAGAGCTCACCGAGCTGGTCCACCCGTCGTGGCACCTGTCCGATCTCCTCGTGACACTCTCTGATCGCGGCCGCCGCCGGGGTTTCTCCTGGGTCAACACTTCCCGCCGGGAGTTCCCACATCCACCGTCGTATCGCGTATCGAAACTGACGGGCCAGCACGATGTGCTCAGGGTCCGGCATCGGCAGCAGGACCACTGATGCTGGATGACGGACCACGTCTAAGGTCGTTTCCGGCCCGTGCGGAAGCCGTACTCGGTCTGAGTCGACACGAAAGACCTTGCCCGTGAAGACGGTCTGCGTCGAGAGCGTTCGATAGCTCATGCGCGGTCCTCGCGTCGAGCCCGCAGCGCGTCCAAGACATGCTGGAGGTCATCGGGGAGCGGTGCCGTGAATACGACTTTCCGGCTGTCTCGCGGATGGGTGAACGCGAGATGCCAGGCATGGAGAAATGGTCGATCGAGGGTGGCTAGGCTTGAATGGTCGGCCGCTAAATGTCGGCGGACGCCTCCATACACTGCGTCTCCGACCACCGGGTGTCCGATACTGTTGAGGTGCACGCGGATCTGGTGAGTGCGACCGGTGGCGATCGCGACCGTGGCTAACGTGAGACCACGCAGCCGTTCTGTGCCCGTGACGCGGGTAACCGCGGACCGAGCCCTTCTGGCCCGGGTCGACATTTTTTGACGGTTGGCGGGGTCGCGCCCCAGAGGGGCGTCGATCCGACGCCCCGTGTTCAGCTGGCCCCACACGAGCGCGATGTACTGTTTCTCGACCTCGCGGTCGGCAAACTGTCTGGAGAGCTCGCTGTGCGCGCGATCGTGCTTGGCGACCACCATCACACCAGAGGTCCCTCGGTCTAGCCGATGAACGATGCCGGGGCGTTGCTCGCCACCAATGCCGCTAAGCCCGGTGACGTGGTGGAGGAGCGCGTTGACGAGGGTGCCATGGTCGTGACCGGCCGCGGGATGGACGACCATTCCGGCCGGCTTATTGACCACCACCAGATCAGGGTCATCGTGCAGGATCGGGAGCGGGAGCGCTTCGGCCACAGGTGTCGAGGGCGCCACGGGGGGGATCTCCAGCTCCACGCGGTCGCCGACATGCACGGCATGGCTCGCGCGCACTGATCTCCCATTGAGGAGTGCGTGACCGTCTCGGATAAAGCGCTGTATTTGGGATCGGGAGTGGTCTGGCAGGACCGCTGTCATGAAGTGGTCGAGCCTCACGCCGTGATGCTCGTCAGTCACCTCCAAGTGCGCGGCGACGCCGTTGTCATTCACGACACCAGTGCCTACGCGATTACCGAGCAGGTTGCTCGCGAAACGATGACGAGGCCTCGTCTGAGCCGCCGGTGCGACCAAGATAGATGAGCATGCTGATGCTGACCGGAATGATGAGCGCCGACACGAACTGCGACGTGGAGATGGTATCGAAGACCAACCCCCGTGGGTCGCCCCGATAGAACTCGATGACCAGTCGGGACATGCCATACAACAGCAAATACGTCCAAAAGGTACGCCCCGGGAATTGGCGCCAGCGACGTTCACCGGTCAAGAGGATCCCGAGCACGACGAGTACTGCCAGAGCCTCATAGACCTGTGTCGGGTGCAAGGCGATGTTGAGCGGTGTGCCCACGTTTGTGGCAGCCAAAGTACTGGTAAACGTGATGCCCCAGGGGGCGTCAGTCGCTTCCCCGTAACAGCACCCGGCCATGAGACACCCCATCCGACCGACACCTTGGGCCAACGCAATTCCGGGCGCGAACATGTCGCACGTGGTCCACAGTGGCAGGTCATATCGTCGGATATACCACCAACACACCGGCACCGCGACGAGCAGGCCTCCGTAAAAGACTCCGCCTGATTTCAGCAAGACCATCAGCTGTGACAGGTCGCTGGTGAACCGGTCAAAGTCGATGACCAGTAACATGAGCTTGGCGCCCACAATGGCGCTGATAATGCCGACGATGCCGAGATCCATGACCCGTTGGCCGTTCAGTCCGGCCCGGTCAGCGCGATGCAGCGCATAGCGCAGCGCTACGATGTAAGCGGTGGCCAACAGGATCCCGTAGCTGTAGATGCTCAGCGGGCCGAGTTCAAACAGAAGTGGGTACATCGTCGGGTTGCTCCGGCCGAGGGCCCCAAAACATGTCCACGATCAGCAGACACGCGCCAACCGTGATGGCGGAATCAGCCACATTGAACGCCCAGAAATGGACGTGTTTCCAATAGACGTCGACAAAGTCGACGACGTACCCCATCGCAGCCCGGTCGATGAGGTTTCCGACGGCGCCTCCCAGAATCAGCGCCAGCCCGACCCGCGATAGCGTCTCGTGGGACGCCACCTGCCGGACATAGAATGCGATCGCGACCAACGCCACCGACGCAATCCCCGTCATGAGGAACCGTTTGTATGCCAGGTCGGTGACATTCAGGATGCCAAACGCTGCGCCAGTGTTTCGCACGTGTACCAGGTTGAAGAACCCCGGAATCACTTCGAGTGTGTCGTTGAGGGCGATCTCGGCTCGAATCAGCTGTTTGGTGACCTGGTCGAGTGCGATGATGACGACGCTGATGACCACCATCACACGACGGGTCACAGTGCCCACCTTCGAAGCCGTGTCGGGCATTGTGGTCGATACGGGGACCGACGGCATGTTTGTGTCCATTGTGGTGACAACGGATCTTGGTTAGATGGTCGTCGTGGCGCTCGTGGCAAGCGCGTCGCTGCAACGATCGCAGAGGGTGATGTCCGTGGCTCCTGCTCTCCCCGGAGGCACCACCCACCGCCAGCAACGAGGACATTTGGCGGCTTCAACCCGGTGGACCTCGATACGCGCCCGCCCCGTTGGGTCGCTGAACACGGTGGCGCTTGAGTCATCCTCGACCGTGACACCGGTGCGCACGGAAACGTCAGAGGTGATGAACAATGTGGCGAGATCGTCCTGATAGGTCTCGAGGAGCTCGGCCAGCTCGCCATCGGCCGTCAGCGTGACTACCGCTTCGAGCGAGGTGCCGACGACTTTTTCCTGCCGGAGTTTCTCAAGCTCCCCGTTCACGACCTCGCGTAGTTTCAAGAGACGCGACCACCGCGAGAGCAGTGTCGCGTCGATCAGGGCGTTCGTGTCGGTCGGAAAATCGGCCAAATGCACACTGTCGGCATCGACGCCCGGGAGGTATCGCCAAAGCTCGTCACAGGTCACTGGCAAGATCGGCGCGAGCAAACGGGTCAACCCGTCAACGATGACATGGATGGCGGTTTGGGCCGATCGACGCGCATCTGATTCGGGTCCGAAGGTATAGAGCCGATCCTTCGAGATATCGACATAGAACGCGCTGATGTCGACGGTTAGATAATTGTTCAAGGTGTGCACCGCGGCCTGGAATTCGTAGCGCTCATAGGCATGGAGCACCCGCGAGACCACCTCACCATACCGTGACAGCGCGTAGCGATCCACGTCGAGCAAACGCGTGGTGGGCATCGCGTCGGTCGCCGGGTTGTAGTCATACAGGTTCGCGACGAGGATACGTAGTGTGTTCCGAATCTTGCGGTAGGCCTCGATGACCCGATCCAGAATGTGCGGCCCGATCCGAACTTCTTCGCGATAGTCGACCATCGCCACCCACAGCCGAAGCACGTCGGCCCCACTTTTCTTGATGATGGTCTGTGGCTCGACGGTGTTGCCGATCGACTTCGACATCTTGCGACCCGACTCGTCGACGACAAAGCCGTGGGTGATCACCTGCCGATACGGCGCCGCGTTTCGAGTGCCAAGTCCGATCAGGAGCGAACTGTGAAACCAGCCACGATACTGGTCGCTGCCTTCCAGATACACCGTATAGGGCCACTCAAGCTCGGGGTGGTCACCAAGGATGCCCTCATGGCTTGACCCCGAGTCGAACCACACGTCAAGAATGTCCCGCTCGCGCTCGAACTGCCGACCACCGCACTTGGGACAGACCAGATCGGCCGGTAGGAATTCAGCAATCTCCCGTTCATACCAGGCATCCGCCCCATACTCGGCAAAGACCGCGGCGGCGTTCTCGGTCAAAGCGGTCGTGAGGAGCCCTTCATGACACTCTGTGCAATAGACCGCCGGAATTGGGACGCCCCAGGAGCGTTGACGAGAGATACACCAGTCCGGCCGGTTTGCCAGCATATTGTGGATCCGTTCCTCGCCCCATCGTGGGAACCACTCCACCTGTTGGATCGCCGCCAGCGCACGGCCACGCAAGTCGTCAGTGTCCATCGCGATGAACCACTGCCAGGTCGCGAGGAAGATGACCGGGCGGTGACACCGCCAGCAATGCGGATAGGTGTGGTCGACTGTTCCACGGTGCCACAGTCGACCGGACTCGTCGAGAGCAGACTCCACCTTCGGGTTCGCGTCAAAGACTTTGAGCCCACCAACCACCTCGACCTCGTCATCAAAACGGCCCGATGGGCCGATCGGGGCATAGACCTCCAAACCGTAGCGCATACCGGTGTGGTAGTCGTCCGCCCCGTGCCCGGGCGCGGTGTGAACCGCTCCGGTACCCTGTTCAAGGGTGACGTAGTCGGCCAGGACCCCGACCGAATCGCGTGCGTAGAGCGGATGCGCGAACCGCAAGCCTTCGAGGTCACCGCCTTTGAGAGTCGCCAGCTGGCGCCCAAACGTCCGGCCCACTCCTTCTGCGACGGTGTCTCGGAGGGGTTCGGCCACAATGACGGCCGTATCACCTACCTCATACACGCCGTAATCGAAACGCGGGTGGAAGGCCACCGCGAGGTTGGATGGGATGGTCCAGGGAGTGGTCGTCCAGATGAGCACGGATATCGACCGTCCTGCAAGATCTGGATACGACTCAACCAACGTGTCGGCAGACTCGGGCCGGAGCGGGAACTCGACGTAGATGGAGGGCGAGGTGTGATCCTCGTACTCCACTTCAGCTTCGGCGAGCGCGGTACGGCAGTGTAGACACCAATGCACCGGCTTCTTTCCTTTGTACACGACACCCTGCTCGACGAAGCGACCCAAGGCGCGCACGATCGCGGCCTGGTAGTCCCGGGTCATCGTCAGATAGGGGCGTGACCAATCCCCCAACACCCCCAGTCGCTGAAAATCGACCGCCTGTAGATCGACGTATTTCTGGGCGTATTGGCGACAAGCGCGTCTGAAATCGGCCACACTCATCTCGCGCTTCTTTCGACCCAGCTCCTTGTCGACTTTCAGCTCGATCGGGAGACCGTGACAGTCCCACCCTGGGACATACGGCGCATCAAACCCGGCCATGGTGCGCGACTTGACGATGATGTCTTTGAGAACTTTGTTGAGCACGTGTCCGATATGGATTTGTCCGTTGGCATAGGGTGGGCCATCGTGCAGCACGAATTGAGGGGCGCCCTCTCGATGTTTCCGGATCCGCGCATACAGACCCATCTCGTCCCATCGGGCGATGGCGGCCGGCTCCGTCGTCTGGAGACTGGCGCGCATCGGAAAGTCGGTACGGGGGAGATTGAGTGTGTTCTTCCAGTCGGCCATCGGGAGACCTTTTTATCAATTGTAGTGCATGGGTCGTAGTGGACCTTCTTCCACCACGTGCCCTTGCCGGAGTGTGGGACCGCGGCCAAGACCAGTGGACTCGTCGAGAACTCCTCGTCGCACCTATATAATGGCGCCGTGTTCCCCCGACCATCATCTGATCAGGAGTCTCATCTGCTCGCCAGTGCGTCGCCCCCCGCTCGCGCGGTTACGCTGGACAATGGCCTCAAAGTGCTCGTGCAGGAAGCCCATACGGCGCCGTTGGTGTCGGTCTGGTGCTGGTATCGCGTGGGTTCCAAGGACGAGCTACCCGGGCTGACCGGTGCGTCCCACTGGGTGGAACACATGAACTTCAAGGGCACGGCCGGGATCCCCCAGGCGGACTTCAAAGAGCTGATTGACCGATTTGGCGGGTTTTGGAATGGCTACACCTGGATCGATCAAACGACATACGTGGAGACGGCCACGAAGGACGCGTTGGACCAGATGCTCTTTATGGAGGCGGAGCGGATGGATAAGTGTCTCTACGACTCCGATGCATGTGAGGCCGAGCGGACGGTCATCATTTCGGAGCTCCAAGGTGGTGAGAACGACCCCGATCAGCTGCTCGATATCGAGGTCACCGCGAGCGCATTCAAAGCCCATCCGTATCGTCATCCGACCATCGGATGGCTTGGCGATCTCCACGCCATGAGTCGCGACGATCTCCACGGCTACTATCGGCGGTACTACACGCCCGGGAACGCCACCCTGGTCATCGTCGGCGATGTCAACACCGACGATGCCCTGCGGGCGGCCGACCGGCGATTTGGCACCATTGCGGCTGGGTCCGAACCACCCCGAATCCATACGGCGGAGCCCCCACAGACGGGT
>JAYZGM010000321.1:0-34990 GCA_036336225.1 Acidobacteriota bacterium
GACACCATCGCGGGTCTCCGATACATGGCGGCGCACGGCACTGGCCGAAGCGGGTCGATTCCCCTTCCGTCGCTCTTTCATTCAAACAGGACAATCGGGCCCTCCGCCAGTGACTCATTCAATGGATCACGGCGCCAAGACACGAGGAGCCAGTTTCATGGCGAAAACACGACAGGCCCTGGGTCGCGGCCTCAGCGCGCTGATTCCAGAGACCGCACCGCCGCCAACCGACCGGACAACGGAGGCGGATCTCGATCGCCTGACCCCCAACCGATTCCAGCCACGTTCGGTCCTTGATGAGCTCAAGCTCGAAGAACTGTCGCGGTCTATTCGCAGCACCGGGGTCATTCAACCGATCGTCGTCAGGCGGGTCGGTGATGACCGCTTTGAGATCATCGCCGGCGAGCGTCGGTGGCGGGCGGCTCAGATGGCCGGACTCCTCCGCGTGCCAATCGTGGTGCGCGATATCCCTGACGACAAGCTGCTCGAGGTTGCCCTCATAGAGAACCTCCAGAGAGAGAACCTCAATCCGATCGAAGTGGCAGAGGCTTATCATCGGTTGATCGAAGACTACAACCTGACTCAGGAGGATGTGGCCGCTGCGGTGGGGAAGGACCGAGCGACGGTTGCGAACTACGTGCGACTGCTGGTATTGCCAGCCGAGGTGCAGGCCGACGTCGCGTCGGGCGTCTTGGCCATGGGCCACGCACGGGCGCTACTCAGCCTGGCCGAGGAGGCGGATCGACGGCGAGCGGCTCGCGAGGTCGTGGCCAAGGGGCTCTCGGTGCGCGAAACCGAGGGACTGGTCAAGCGGGTCAAGGCGCATTCGGAATCCACCGACGCCGGCAGCGTTTCATCGGCGCCGCCACTGGATGTCCACACCAGCGCCGCACAGGATCAGTTGCGCGTGTCGCTCGGGACCCGGGTGCGAATCGTGCGTCAAGGGCGGAACAGCAACCGAGGCCGGATCGAGATTGACTTCGGTTCAGAGAACGAGTTGCAACGCCTCTTCGAACGTCTGACGGAGGACTGACCACCTCTTGCTGGTGGGTCTAACGCGGTGGTATAATTGCTTGTTTTGCCCCGTTCAGGGTCGACGGCCTGTGTCAATTACCAGTGGCCAACCCGGTAGTCATCCAGGTGCAGATCGGTAGGCTGGGCGCCGACGATACGCCTCCTGCTCCGCAGACTGCATCGTGTTCCGAGTCAGCAAGTCGCGGACAACGGTTCTGGGTGAGGCGGCCCGTTCGAGTGGACACGACACTGCACATGTGTGAAAGACCCGATCGACGATGACCAATCGCACGGCGGCGGCTCGCTACGCCCGCGCGCTCTATGACGTGTGTCTCGACCGTCATGAACTTCGAAAAATCGAGGGCGACTTGGCCCAGTTTCACGAACTGGTCACGGGCCACGAGATGCTCGGTCGCGTCCTGCAGAGCCCAGCCGTACCCGTACCGAACAAACGGGCGATTGTCGGGGAGCTCTTGAGCCGGCTTGAAGAGATTGCCCCACCGGTAGCCAAGCTCTTGGCCATGCTCGCTGATCGCGACCGGCTTATTCTGCTGCCAGAGATCATCCACGCGTATCGGGAACGTGTGCTAGACCACTTGGGTATCGTCGAGGCGCATGTCACCACGGTTCAGCCGTTGACGGCCGACCAGACGACCGCCATCCAACGTCTGCTCGCGGAGGCGAGTGGGCGGGAAGTGACGATGAGCACCGAAGTCGACCCCGGCATACTCGGGGGCATCGTGGCGCGTCTCGGCTCCACGGTATACGACGCGAGCATTGCTCGACACCTCGAACGTATGCGACAGACCTTGCTTGCTCGGTGACGCAACGCCGGACACTGACAAGATCAACGCCCTGGGACCCTCAAATCAGAACGAGAATTCTTTGCGATGACCATCAAGGCTGACGAGATAACCAAGATCATCCGCGACGAAATTGGCGACTACTCCGTTGACGTGGACGTGGCTGAGGTTGGCACCGTCGTTTCGGTGGGTGACGGGATTGCGAGGGTCCATGGCATCGAGCGGGCCATGGCAACCGAGATGCTGGAGTTCCCCAAGGGTGTATTCGGCATGGCGCTCAACCTCGAGGAGGACGGTGTCGGCGCCGTGTTGCTCGGCCAAAGCAGCGAAATCAAAGAAGGCGACACGGTCAAGCGGACCGGGCGCATCATGTCGGTGCCCGTCGGAGAAGCGATGCTTGGACGCGTCGTCAATGCGTTGGGGCAGCCACTCGATGGCAAGGGGCCGATTGCGACTACCGAAACCGCTCCCGTCGAGAAGATCGCGCCGGGCGTTGTTGACCGACAAGGCGTCAAACAGCCGTTGCAAACGGGTCTGAAGGCGATCGATACCATGGTGCCCATCGGTCGTGGTCAGCGAGAGTTGATCATTGGTGACCGACAGACGGGAAAGACCGCGGTTGCGGTTGACACCATCCTGAACCAGCGTGGGAAGAACGTCATCTGCATCTATAACGCCATCGGCCAGAAGCAGTCGACGATCGCGCAGGTGGTCAAGACGCTCGAGGAGGCCGGTGCTCTCGAGTTCACGATTGTCGTCGCCGCCGCGGCGGCGGACCCCGCCTCGTTGCTCTTCCTCAGTCCCTATTCGGCCTGCGCCATGGGAGAGTACTTCCGCGACAACAGCCAGCATGCGTTGTGCATCTACGATGATCTTTCGAAGCACGCGCAAGCCTACCGAGAGATCTCATTGCTGCTACGGCGCCCCCCCGGTCGCGAGGCGTATCCGGGCGATGTCTTCTACTTGCATTCTCGACTGCTTGAACGGGCCGCGATGATGCGGAACGAGCTGGGTGGTGGGTCGTTGACAGCCTTGCCGGTTATCGAAACCCAGGCGGGCGACCTGTCGGCCTATATTCCCACCAACGTCATCTCGATCACCGACGGTCAGATTTTTCTCGAATCGGACCTGTTCCACCAGGGGGTGCGACCGGCCATCAACGTCGGAAACTCGGTGTCCCGGGTCGGCGGGTCGGCCCAAGTAAAGGCCATGCGTCAGGTGGCGGGCACCTTGCGTCTGGATCTTGCCCAGTACCGAGAGCTCGCGGCGTTCGCCCAATTCGCGAGCGATCTGGACAAGGCGACCCAAGACCAGCTCAATCGTGGAAAACGGCTGGTCGAGGTCCTCAAGCAAGGCCAATATGAACCCCTCCCGGTGGAACGACAGGTGCTCATCGTGTATGCGGGTACCAACGGCTACCTGGACGGTGTCGACGAGACACTCGTTCAGCAATACGAGAGCGAGCTGTTTCAGTTTGTCGAAGGCCGCGAACCGTCGCTTTTCACTGACCTCGTGGAACGTGGTGCGATCGACGACGATCTAAAAGGACGCATCGTGGCGCTGCTCAAAGAGTTCACCGAGCAGTTCATCGCCGCCCGCAACACCGAGGCTGCCTGACGTGCCTTCCCTTCTCGACCTCCGTAGACGTATTCGGGCCGTTAAGTCGACGGAACAGATCACGAAGGCGATGAAGGCCATCGCGGCTTCGCGACTTCGTAAGGCCCAGGACCAAATCATTAGCGCCCGTCCATTCGCGAATCAGATGCAGCGCGTGCTCAGTGGGCTGGCGGCTCAGGTCGACACCAGCGCCCACCCGCTGCTCACGCGCCGTGATCCAGGTGCTCCAGCTCGACCGACGCTGCTGATTGTGGTCACCGCCGACAAGGGGTTATGTGGCAGCTTTAACACCAACATTATCAAGGAGGCGGGTGGCGTCGTCACCGAGAGTCCCAGCTCCGGAATGTCGTTGGGGCTGGTCGGTCGCAAAGGGCGTGACTTCTTTGACAAGCGTGGGTTCGACGTGCAGTTCGAGTTGGTCAACATTTTCGCGCAGCTGAAGTACAGCCATGCGCAAGCGATCGCGCGGGCCGCCATCGACGCCTATACCGAGGTCAAGGTTGACTCGGTTCAGC
The DNA here is from genome assembly GCA_036336225.1 of Acidobacteriota bacterium. Taxonomy (GTDB): domain Bacteria; phylum Acidobacteriota; class Vicinamibacteria; order Vicinamibacterales; family UBA8438; genus JAJEEA01. Next base: position 3,950 of record JAYZGM010000321.1, read on the forward strand.
TCATCTACAACGAGTTCAAGAGCGTGTTGCAGCAGCGCGTCGTCGTCAACCAGGTGCTACCCATACGACCAATCGAGCTGAGTGACGAGCGTGCCGAACGGTTACCAGACTACCTCTATGAGCCGGCGCCTGCGGCCATCTTTGACACGCTAATTCCTCGCCACGTCGAGATACAGTTCTATCGCGCGTTGCTCGAATCGGCTGCTGCGGAACACGCCGCCCGGTTGACCGCCATGGACGCCGCCAGCAAGAACGCGACGGACATGATCGAAGACCTGACCCTGTATATGAACAAAGTGCGGCAGGCCACGATTACCAGAGAGATCATCGAGGTGGTGTCGGGCGCCGAGGCACTCTAGCTGCTAGGTATTTCAGAGACGCGAGCCAGAGTAGGCCGCATGAGATTGGACCACACACGAGGTATTGGGGAGCATGGCGAACGATTCAGCGGCACAGAACGTCGGCAAGGTGGTGACGATCATCGGTCCGGTCATCGACGTGGAGTTCGAAGGCCAGCTTCCGGCGATCTATAACGCGCTGCATGTCAAGTCGAGCGAAAGTGGAATCGATATCGACCTCATCGCTGAAGTGGCGCAGCACCTTGGCGAGAACCGGGTCCGAGCGGTGGCGATGAAGCCGACCGACGGCATGCAACGCGGTATGGCGGCGGTCGATCTCGGTGAACCGATCTCGGTACCGGTCGGACCGGAAGTCCTTGGTCGTGTGCTCAACGTGTTGGGCGAGCCCGTCGACTTCCCCGATCAACCGGTGCTCACCAAGGAGCGCTGGCCGATTCATCGGCCAGCGCCCAAGCTCGAGGATCAGTCGACCGAGCTTCAGATGTTCGAGACCGGCATCAAGGTCATCGACCTGCTCGAGCCGTATTTACGGGGAGGAAAAATCGGTCTGTTTGGCGGGGCCGGCGTGGGGAAGACGGTCATTATCATGGAGCTGATCAACAACATCGCCATCAAACACGGTGGGGTATCGGTGTTTGGCGGGGTTGGCGAGCGCACGCGAGAAGGGAACGACCTCTGGGTCGAGATGCAGGGAAGTGGGGTCATCAATCTCGAGGACCGGGAGAAGTCACGCGCCGCGTTGATCTATGGACAGATGACCGAGCCCCCGGGCGCGAGACAGCGGGTTGGGCTATCAGCGCTGACGGTGGCTGAGTACTTCCGCGACGCCGAGGGTAAGGACGTCTTGTTGTTCATCGACAACATCTTCCGGTTCACGCAGGCCGGTTCGGAGGTGTCGGCGCTTCTGGGCCGCATGCCCTCGGCCGTCGGGTATCAGCCGACATTGGCCAGTGAGATGGGTGCGATGCAGGAGCGAATCACGTCGACGAAGCAGGGCTCAATTACATCGGTGCAGGCGATTTATGTGCCGGCCGATGACTACACCGACCCGGCGCCGGCGACAACCTTTGCTCATCTCGATGCGACGACCAACCTCTCACGTGCGATCGTTGAGAAGGGAATCTATCCGGCCGTGGACCCGCTGGCGTCCACGTCGCGTATTCTTGACCCGAATATCATCGGGGACGAGCACTACAACGTCGCGCGCGACGTGAAGCAGGTGCTCCAGCGCTACAAGGACCTGCAAGATATCATCGCGATTCTTGGTATCGACGAGCTGTCCGAGGAGGATAAGCTCGCCGTGGCCCGGGCTCGGCGTATTGAACGATTCTTGTCCCAGCCCTTCTTTGTGGCGTCGCAGTTCACGGGGCTCGAAGGGAAGTATGTGCCGATCGCAGAGACGATTCGCGGCTTCAAGGAGATCATCGACGGAAAGCACGACGACTTGCCGGAGCAGGCATTCTTGCTCGTTGGCACGATTGAAGAGGCCGTCGAAAAGGCTGAGCGGATGAAGAGCGAGGCGGCGTAGTGGCGATACCCGACCATCTGACCCTAGAGATTGTCACCCCAGAGCGCGCGGTCGTCAGCGAGGCGGTCGACGAGGTCCAAGTCCCTGGGAGTGAAGGGTCGTTCGGTGTCTTACCGGGCCACACGCCGTTACTCGCGGCACTGCAAGTTGGTGAGCTCTGGTATCGACGCGGCCAAGAGACCTCTTTTGTTGCCGTCTCGTTCGGGTTTGCCGAGGTGCTTCCGGACCGTGTCACGATCTTGGCGCAAATTGCTGAGTCGGCTGAGGAAATCGATGTCACGCGGGCCAAATCCGCGGAGAAGCGCGCCCGCGACCGTCTTGATCGACCCGTGTCTGAGATGGACTTTGAGCGCGCGCGGTTGGCCATGCTGAAGTCCCTGATCCGGCTGCGGGTGGCCACGCGAAGCCGACCCGGCGGCTAGTCGGGCGCCGATCGTATCGGGTCCTAACTGTCGAGTCGCGGTACACTCTGGCTCATGTCCGTCTCTTCTGCTTCGGCCACGCACACAGGCCTGCGGCGGTCGACGAACGAAGACAATCTCTCGGTACGCGAGGATCTAGGGCTGTTTGTCGTCGCCGATGGGATGGGCGGGCACGCGGCTGGAGAAGTCGCGTCGCGTGTGGCGGTCGAAGGGATCGTCGCGTTTATCGAGGCGACGGTGGCCATGGCGTCTGAGCAGACCTGGCCCATTCCCTTTAATCCATCCTTGAGTGTGAATGCCAATCGCCTCCAGGCAGGGTTCTGGACGGGGAACCGGCGATTGGCGGCCCAGATCGAAACGGCGAGCGAGCTGCGTGGTATGGCGACAACCGCGGTGGCGATACTGGTTGACGTCCAGGTCAGTACGCTGGCCCATGTGGGTGACAGCCGTGCCTATCGGTTGCGAGACGGTCAGATCGAGCGGCTCACTCGAGACCATTCGTGGGTAGAGGAGCAGGTCCAGGTGGGTGCGTTGAGCGAATTGGCAGCCCGTCAGCACCCCTGGCGCAACATCGTGACTCGTGCCTTGTCCGGGTCGGAAGACCTCGAGGTGGAGATTCAGGAGCTCCCGCTCGTGGGGGGTGACCGTGTGTTGTTGTGCTCCGACGGAGTCTTTACTGTGCTCAGCGACGAGCAAATCGCCAACGTGCTTCGTCGCGAGACCGACCCCGACACCGCCTGTCAGGCCCTCATCGGCGGCGCCAATGAGGGCGGGGGACCGGACAACGTGACCGCCATCGTGCTCGACCTCGATGCTGGCTAATCTGTCGCGACTCTTCCGTTACCGTGGCCTCGTCCAAACCCTCGTTGCGCGCGAGCTCAAGGCGCGTTACCGAGGGTCGGTCCTGGGGTTCTTCTGGTCGTTCGTTAACCCGCTGTTGCTGCTGCTCGTCTACACGTTTGTGTTCACGCAGGTGCTGCCTCGGGGTGAGGAGGTCGACCTCGAGCCCTACGCCGTATTCCTGTTTTGCGGCCTGCTGCCCTGGACGTGGTTCTCGTCATCGCTGAGCGAGAGCGCAAATGTGCTGATCATCAACGGCAACTTGATCAAGAAGGTCATGTTTCCGGCGGAGATCCTCCCGATCGTTTCCGTGATCGCGAACATGTTTCATTTTTTGTTCGGGTTGCCGATCCTGATCGCGTTCCTCTTTTTCTATGCGATCCCATTGCACGTGGCCGAGTTGGTCTGGTTTCCGTTCGTCATGCTCGTGCAGTTTGTGCTGACCCTGGGATTCTCGATGGTGTTGGCCGCCCTCACGGTACATTTTCGTGACATCAAGGACTTGCTAATGAACGTCCTGACCCTCTGGATGTTTGCGTCACCCATCATCTATCCGATGACATGGTTGTCCCCGCGCGCCAAGTTCTTTATGGATTTCAACCCGTTTGCCCACCTGGCGATTTCATATCAAGAGATCTTGTTCTACGACGGTCCGTTCGGACATTGGAAGTGGCTGCTCGCATTGGCCGTAGCGGGAGGAGGACTGTTCATTCTGGGCTACGCCTTGTTCGACCGGCTCCGAGATTCGTTTGCCGAGGAGGTGTGAGGTGGCGGCCATCGAGCTCGATCAGGTCACTAAGATCTATCGCCGCCACGGGCACCGTCGGCAGTTCGCGACGCTCAAGAGTGCGCTGCTTACTGGGAGTTTGGTCCACGATCTTCGACCAGACGAGACGTTTAGGGCGTTGAGCGATGTGTCACTCTCGGTGCCCAAGGGGGTCTCCTTTGGTGTCATCGGCCGCAACGGATCAGGCAAGAGCACGCTGTTGAAACTGGTGGCGGGAATCACCAAGCCGACAAGCGGCCAGGTGCATGTGAAGGGTCGAGTTTCGGCCTTGATCGAGCTAGGGGCTGGTTTCCACCCCGAAATCAGCGGTCGTGAGAACGTCTTTATCAACGGCATCATGTTGGGTTTGTCGCGGCGTGAGATCGAACAACGGTTCGACGAGATTGTCGAATTTTCCGAGCTCGAGGAATTCATCGATGCGCCGGTGAAGACCTACTCCTCCGGCATGTATATGCGGCTTGGTTTTGCGGTCGCCGTCCACGTGGATCCTGAAATTCTGCTGGTGGACGAAGTCCTTGCAGTGGGTGACGAGGGATTCAGTCTGAAGTGTTTGGACAAATTTGCAGAGTTCAAGCGTCGGGGAAAGACGATTCTGCTCGTGACCCATGGCTTGTCGATGGTCGAGCGCTTTTGTGACGAAGCCGTGTGGCTCGAGGCCGGAGAAAATCAGACGACGGGCGATCCGAAGCGGGTCGTCCAGATGTATTTGACGGATGTCGAGAAGGCGGAGGACGAGTTGTTGGCCGCGACCGACGCAAAAGCGCAACAGGCGCCGGTGATGGCATCACCTCCGAACCCGGTCGATGACGACACGCCACCCACTCCCGACCCATCCGCCCCGGTGGTGTCACCCGAGGACACCGCCTCCGGGCCCGAAGCGCAAGCGGACCCTGACGAGCCCCCGGCCGACATGTTCACGGCCTCGGAGGGTCGCTGGGGTTCCGGTTTGGTTCGGATCGAAGAGGTGACCCTCGAAGGCGAACACGGCGCGGCCCGTGTCTTCCATACGGGTGAACGGATGACCGTCCGGATGCTGGTCGTCGCCGACCAGCCGGTTGATGACTTTGCGTTCGGGATCAGTATTTTCACGACCGAGGGCGTCTGCTGCTACGGGACCAATACCCACATTGAGGAGCACGAGTCGGCATCCCTCGACGGGGCGGGGGAGGTGCGTTTTGTCATCGAGCGGCTTGACCTGGTCGAAGGGACCTACAAGATCGACGTGGCCGTGCACAAGCGAGATGGATTCTCGTACGACTACCACCGGCTGCTGTATACGTTTCGGGTCAAGTCGCGAACAAAGGACGTCGGGGTCTAGCGCCCACGTCACACCTGGCGTTTTAGTGACAACGTACGGTTCAAGCCTCCGGAGACGAAGACGTCCCCGGAATCTGGGAGAGACGGAGCGCCTGAACCGTCGCCGGTGGTCTCAGACCCGTCCGTATCGCGGGTTGGTGTAGGCGACGCGTGACCGAGCTCACCCCGTGTCCAGCCCCTCTCTGACGCTGCAGGCGACACTCAAGTCGGCCGCTACGCGGGCTGGTCTCGGTGGTGTGTCTCGTCCTGTGGCGGGTCTGTCGGCCGCGGCGAAGGGCCTGGCGGTAGCGGTGGCGGCGACGGACACACCGGTCGTGGTCGTGGTGCCGACCGACGGTGATGTCGAGCAAATGGTCGCGGACACGCGGTTTTTTTTGGGCAGTTTGACCGGGGCGACCACCCACGAGCTTCGCCACCAAGTGGTGCCGTTTCCCTCACACGAAGTCGATCCATATCGGGGTCTCACGCCACACTTCGATGTGGTGGCGGCGCGCGGGCGGGCTCTACACGGTCTTGCCGCGAGGACGGCGCGGGTGGTGGTCGCAGCGGCGACGGCGCTGCTGCCCCGGCTGAGCGCACCCGACCGCCTGCTGGTGGCGGGGGCTCGTCTCATGACTGGCGCGCTCCTCGACCCACCCGACCTGGGTGACCTGCTCGCTGACGCGGGGTTTACCCCGGAGGACCCCGTCGACGCCCATGGTGAGTTCTGCGTACGGGGTGGCGTCGTCGATTTCTTTCCGGCCGGAGACGAGCAACCGATCCGGGCCGAGTTCGCCGGTGACAGCTTAGAGTCGTTGCGGTGTTTTGACCCGGCGACCCAGCGGTCGACCAAGACGCTTGATCAAACAGAAATTCTCCCGCTGCGAGAACTCTTTGACACCCAGTCGAATGACGAGTCGGAGGGCGCGTTCGATCGCTCCGTTTGGTTCGCCAACTATACCGCCCGTGTGCCCGGATTACGTCTCTATTTGTCCGAGTCGGAGACATCGCGGGCGGGTATCGAAGCCAGACTGGAGCAGGCCGCGGCGAGCTTTGGCGACGCGGAGGAGCGGGGCGACCTCGTGCTCCCACCGGACCAGTTGCTCGTCGACCGCGCGACGCTAGAGACCTGGCTTGGGTCCGCGATCCGGCTCGAGCAACTTTGGGAAGACCAGGAGACGGCCGGTGACGCGACCCATGTTGGCTGTCAACCCGCGGTGGAGTTTCATGGACGGCTTGGTGACTGGGCCAGCGAAATTGCGCGGTGTCGTGACCGTGGTGATACCACACTCCTTGTCGCCGGCACTCCCGGTCGGGTCGAGCGGGTCATCGAGCTGCTCGCCGAATACGACCTGACCGCCCGGTCGATCGACCAGGCCGACGAGCTACGCGGCGCAGCGCTGCTGGTGGCCACCGGTCAGCTGACACGGGGGTTTCGCTTACCGGACGGCGGTCTCCAGATCTTTGCTGAGCCCGACGTTTTTGATGAGGAACGGCGTGTTCGGGAACGCCGCAGCGGTCAAACGCGGTCCTTTCTTTCTGATTTTCGTGATCTGAAGGCCGGTGATCGCGTGGTCCACGTGGACCATGGGGTCGGCGTTTTTGTCGGGTTGAAGCAGATTCCAGTGGGTCTCGAGCAATACGAGTTCATGGAGCTGCGCTATGCCGGTCAAGACAAGCTCTTTGTCCCGGTTCAACAGATCGACCTCCTCCAGAAATACAGCGGTGCTCCGAAGGCGACCCTGGATCGCCTCGGGGGCACGGCGTGGGCGAAGACCAAGACCCGTGTCCGACGCGCGATGCGAGACATGGCAGAAGAGCTCCTCAAGCTCTATGCGGTGCGCAAAGCGCTCCCAGGCCACGCATTTAGCTCCGATGCGCATTGGCACCGCGAGTTCGATGACGCGTTCGAATACGAGCTGACCGCAGATCAGCAGGCCGCAATCGCTGATATCCGTCGTGACATGGAAGCGACTTCACCGATGGATCGCCTGTTGTGTGGGGACGTCGGGTACGGCAAAACCGAGGTGGCGATGCGGGCTGCATTCAAAGCGGTGATGGACACCAAGCAGGTCGGTTTCTTAGCCCCTACGACCGTGCTCGCCTTCCAGCATTTCAAGACCTTGACGGATCGATTCGCCGCCTTTCCGGTGCGTATCGAGCTCGTGAGCCGGTTCCGCTCCCGGGCTGAGCAGAAACTGACCCTGACCGACTTAGCTGCTGGAAAGGTAGACATCATCGTGGGTACGCACCGGTTGCTGTCCAAGGACGTGCAATTCCGGGAGCTCGGTCTGCTGATCGTTGACGAAGAGCAGCGATTCGGCGTAGCGCACAAAGAGCGAATCAAGCAGATGCGGCGACGGGTTGATGTGCTCACGATGACCGCCACGCCGATCCCGCGCACGCTGAATATGTCACTTGTCGGGATCCGAGATATGTCCGTCATCGAAACCCCGCCCAAGGACCGACAGGCCATTCAGACCAATGTCGTGCGGTTCGACCAACAAGTGATCGCGCGGGCGATTCGAACGGAGCTCGAGCGGGGCGGCCAAGTGTATTTTCTGCACAGTCGGGTATCGTCGATCTACGCCATGGGCGAGTTTTTGACCCGGCTGCTGCCCGAGGCGCGGGTCGGGGTGGCCCATGGGCAGATGGAAGAAGGTGCGCTGGAGCGATGTATGGTTGACTTTGTCAAACACAAGTACGACATCTTGTTGGCAACGACGATCATCGAAAACGGACTTGACATACCCAACGCCAACACCTTGATCGTCAATCACGCCGAGCGGTTTGGGCTGGCCCAGCTTTACCAGCTACGTGGACGGGTTGGGCGCTCCGACCGCCGCGCCTACGCCTACCTGCTCGTACCGCCGGAAGGCTCACTCTCCCCGGTCGCACGACAGAGACTGGCGGCGATCCGGGAGTTCAGCGACCTCGGGAGTGGGTTCAGAATCGCGGCTCTCGACCTGGAGATCCGAGGCGCTGGCAATTTGCTCGGCGGGGAGCAGAGTGGGCACATCGAGTCGATCGGGTTCGATATGTATGTGAAGCTACTTGAGCAGACCGTGCGAGAGCTGAAGGGTGAGGATGTCGAGGAGACGACGCGCGCGGCCGTCAATCTCAACGTCGATTTGAAGATCGACCCCGGCTATGTCCCAGACACCAACCAACGACTGACGGTATATCGTCGGGTCGCTTCCGCTCGCGACGAGACGGAGTTGACGAACCTGTTGGATGAGCTGTGCGACCGCTATGGTCCGATTCCACCGCCGGTGGCCTCCTTGGTTGAATACGGTCGGATCCGCCTGTTGGCCGACCAGCTTGGGATCGAGTCCATCGACCAACAAGATCATCTTGTTGTCTTAAAGTTCAAGACCACGACCGCGGTCGACCCCGCGCGGTTGATCCGGTTTGTCGAGCGTCGCCCCCACGTTGAGCTGAGACCACCGGCCCTGCTAACGGTTGATCTGCGGCCCAGCCCCACGGCGAAGGGGTCGACATCAACCCGGTCGTGGTGGACCGCGCGGGCACGAAGTGGCGACGTCGAGGTCGGGTTTTCACGGGTCGAGTTTCAGCGGGCCGCCCGCGAGCAGCAAGGTCCGACGGACCTCTTCGACCAGGTCGGCAACCTGTTGGTGGAGTTACGCGGGCTCGAGACGATAGAATCGTGAGACAACCATGCGACATCTAATTGTGTGTATCTCGTTCGGGTTCTGGCTACTCGGGTCATCGACGGTAGCCTACTCGCAGACACTCACTTCCGGTTCCCCTGGTGCCCTGATGCTCCAGCGGATTCTCGTGAAGATCAACGGCGATCTGATTACCCAGACCGATCTGGAGCAAGCACAGATCAACGCCATCCGAAACCGGCCAATTCCCCCGCAGTCGGACGCCGAGCTCGAGCTCGCCCTTCAGGAGATCACACCGGAGGTTCTCGCGAACTCGGTTGATCAGTTGTTGCTTGTTCAGCGTGGTCGCGACATGGGTTACTCGTTGAGTGACGAGCAGTTCGACGAGATCATCGAGGGCATCAAGCAAGAAAACGAAATGGACGACGAGCAGCTGCTCCAGGCCCTAGAAGAACAGCAGGGGATAACTCTGGCGGAGCTGCGGGGGGTCATGGAAGAACAGATGCTGGTGGGGCAGGTACAACAAGACCAGGTGTTGCGTCGGGTCAAGATGACCGACACCGAAGCCCGCGAGTACTACAGTACGCATCCGGAGGAATTTACCGAGCCGGCCACAGTCATGTTGCGTGAGATTCTGATTAGCGCCCCCGTCGGAGCCGGAGCGCTCAACGTGGCCCGTGAGAATCAGGCCCGGGTCAAGGCTGAAACGGCGTTGGCACGTGTGCGTGGTGGTGAGGACTTCGAGGCTGTCGTGGCGGAGGCGTCCGATGCCGCCACAAAAGCCAACGGTGGGTTGATTGGGCCGATCGCGCTTGGTGATCTGGCGGCCACAGTACGCGCGCGTCTCGAAGTCCTCGTGGTTGGAGATGTGGCCGACATCGAGCGCACCCCCGCTGGCTATCAGATCCTCAAGCTGGAGTCGTCGACCGCCGCCGCGCCCGCCCCTTTTGACGAAGTCCGCGCGAGCATCATCGACAACGTGTTCAATGAGCGACGTCTCGAGGCGCTCAACACGTATCTGAGCACACTGCGGACCGAAGCGATCATCGAGTGGAAGGACGAAGGGCTCAAGACGCTGTACGATGCATATATTGCCAACCGGACGAGTCCTCCGCTCAGCTTCTGATTACAGCCCCTTGTCTTCTTGGTTCGTTTCCTTCTTTGGTGGCCGACGTGTCAACTCGACCAACAACAACCGACGGGCACGACCCGGAGGATCCGGTCGAATCGTGGTTCGCGGTCTGGACTCGTTCGCGTCATGAGCGGGTTGTCCGGCAACAGCTCGAAGACAAGGTCGTCGAGACGTTTCTGCCGACGATCACCAGATGGAGCCGGTGGAAGGACCGCCGCAAGAAAGTCGATTGGCCGTTGTTCCCCGGGTATTGCTTTGCGCGGTTCCGTGACGATCGACGACTGACCGTCCTCAAGTGCACTGGTGTCGTCAGTATCGTGTCGTTCAACGGTGAACCTGCCCCGATCGGGCTCGATGAGATCGACGGTATTCGACGTCTGGTCGACACGGACCTGCAGTACGACCCGTGTCCCTTGATCCGCGAGGGCATGATGGTGGAGGTTGTGCATGGGCCACTCAAGGGGGTTGTGGGGCGACTCGTGCGCAAAGGCTCTCACGCGCGTCTGGTGCTGTCGGTCGACCTGATTGGCCAAGCCGTCTCGGTCGAGGTCCATGTCGCAGATGTGAAGGCCTACAAGTGACGCTTTGCCTCGAACCGCGCGCCGGGCTCACGCCCATCCGCCGCGTTGCCTGTTCTCGAAATACGGCCCGCATTCCTCGTCGCGGCGCCTGGCGTCTGGACGCGGTGCGGACCCCACGATGTGACCTGATCTGGACGGTATCGCAATAATGGACGGTGGAGCACGGGTGAAGATTGGGTCGGTGACGCTCGCTTCGCCGTTTGCGCTGGCTCCCATGGCCGGCATGACCGACACGGCGTTCAGACGCTTGGTCAAACAGCGCGGCGGGTGCGGCTTGGTCGTGACCGAGATGGTGAGCTCGGAGGGATTGGTACGCGGTATCGGTCGTACACTTGAATACGCCGAATACACCGAAGAGGAGCGCCCGGTCTCGATTCAGATCTTTGGCGGCGATCCCCACAAAATGGCCGCGGCGGCCCAGATCGTCGAGGAAATGGGGGCCGACATCGTTGACGTCAACATGGGGTGTCCGGTGCCCAAGATCGCCAAGCATCGGGCAGGCTGTAGCTTGATGCGCACCCCGGAGCACGCGGCGTCAGTCATTGGGGCCATGGCCAAGGCAGTGTCGATACCGGTGACGGTCAAGATGCGTTCGGGGTGGGACGAGACCCGCATCAATGCCCCAGAGCTCGCCATGATGGTTGAGGATGTGGGGGCCGCGGCGGTGGCCGTTCACGGTCGCACCGCCGCCCAGGCCGACACCGGACAGTCGGACTGGACGCTTATTGACAAAGTGGCGGAAAGAGTGTCGATACCGGTGTTTGGCAGTGGCGATTGCGTCGTGCCATCGGACCTCGTGGGAAAGATCCAAGAGACGGCGGTCGCCGGTGTGCTGGTCGGACGGGGGGCCTTACGCAACCCTTGGATTTTCGAACAAGCGCAGAGGTTGTGGAGTGGGGACGTCACCCGGGACGTGCCGCTCGCCGAGCGGGGGCAGTTTCTGCTGGCCTATATCGACCTGCTACTGAGCGAGGCTGTGGGACAAGAAGCTGAGGGGTTTCGACATACGGCTGGGTTCGAGCAGACGGTCGGTCCCAAGCGACGTAGCCCCGCGAGCCGCGAGCGGTGGATCATTAACAAGCTCCGAGCGCTCGGTTCCTGGTATACGAGGGGATGCGAGAACGGCTCGAAGCTCAGAATTGCCATCAACCGTGCCGCCTCTCTCGAAGAGCTTCGTGGCCTCATCTGTGAGTTCTTTGCTGGTTCTGCCAGAATCAAGCCGTTTGACGGCGAGTCGGCGGCTCATGAGGCTCTTCAGGCGGTCGCCAACCGCAGATAGTTCCCGACACCGTATGCCCAGACTCATCGAACGACCCACTGTTATTCAGGCCGCCGGCAATCTTCCCAAACGCATCGAAGAGTACGCCGGACGCGTCAACAGCGGTGACAAACAGGTGAGCGTGGCGAGAATGGTGTCTCCAGAGGGGTGGGTGGAACCTGGTCAGCGCCCTGATTTTCAGGAGATCACGGTCGTGCTGCACGGCCTGGTTCGTGTTGAGCACGAGGGTGGAACCCTGGATGTTCAGGCCGGTCAGGCGGTTGTAACTGCCGCTGGCGAATGGGTTCGCTATTCCAGTCCGGAGCCGGGTGGCGCTGAATACGTCGCTGTGTGTCTGCCCGCGTTCGCGCCCGACACGGTCCATCGCGACCCGTCCTAGACTAGTGTCCCGTAGACTAGTGTCCCGTCTTCGAGTCGAAGAGCCGTCTCACTTTCTCCACCAGAGTGGTCCGTTTGAGACCGAGGCGCTGGGCGGCCTGTTGTTTGTTGCCCCCGGTTTCGTCGAGCGCCCGTTCGATTAAGTGACGTTCGAGGCTCGCGATATATGCGGGCATATCAAACCCCTCCAGCGGGGCGGGCATCGAGACCAGCGGGGCTGACGGGAGCGATGCGTGGAGCTCCGGCGGGAGGTCCCGGACATCAATCTGGGGACGGTCCTGGTTCAACGCGAGCGCCCGCTCAATCGCGTTCTCGAGCTGCCGGATGTTGCCTGGCCAGTCGAAGGCCATCATATGTCGCAGTGCTTCCTGGGTGACCGCCACCTGGCGGGGCGGTGTCCGTTCACGCACGAATTGCTCGACAAAGTGGCGGACCAGCAAGGGAATGTCCTCGCGTCGTTCTCGCAATGGTGGCAAGAAGATGGGAATGACATTGAGACGATAGTACAGGTCCTCGCGAAACAACCCGTCTGCCACCAATTGCGACAGGTCGGCGTTGGTGGCGGCGATGATCCGCACGTCGATCTTAATCGTCTGGGTGTCCCCCACGCGTTCGAGTTCGCGTTCTTGCAGCACACGGAGCAGCCTGGCCTGGAGACCGCTGCTCATGGTGCCGACTTCGTCGAGAAAGAGGGTGCCCTTATGTGCGGCCTCGAGACGTCCCTGCCTTGTCGCGATGGCGCCGGTGTACGCCCCGCGGACATGACCGAACAGCTCCGACTCAAGAAGCGTGTCAGGCACCGCACTGCAATTGAGCGCCACGAATCGATGACCGCGCCGAGGGCTGTTGTGGTGAATTGCCTTCGCCGCCAGCTCCTTTCCCGTTCCGGTTTCTCCCGTGACGAGCACGGTGCTCGTGCTCACAGCCACAGTTTCGAGCAGGTCGAACAGTTCTCGCATGCACGCGCTTCGACCCACCAACCCCTCAAATCGGTGTCGTTCCTCGAGCTGTGATCTGAGATACGCGTTCTCAGAGCGCAAACGCCGTTGCTCAAGCGCCGACTCCACCACATGCAGAAGTTGATCGAGCTGGAACGGCTTGGTGATGAATTCCGCCGCCCCACGCTTGATCGCCTTGACGGCGTCCTTCACCGTACCAAAACCGGTGACCACGATGCAGACGATGTCCGGATAGCGTTCCATGGCGGCCGCGAGGACCTCGGTCCCGTCAATCCCGGGAAGCCGGAGATCGGTGAGAACCACATCGAAGGCGAACTCGGCCAGTCGCTCGAGCGCGGCCTCCCCGCTGCCGACCTGGACCACCCGATAACCGGCCTCGCCTAGCCGTTCGGCCGTCGCCTCCCGGAGCGGGGCCTCATCTTCAACGAGAAGTACGTGCGTGTCGTGTTCAGGCGGTGATTCAGGTCTGGGCGGTTTCACCGCTGACTCCTAATGATGGAGGAACCGAGTGCCGATACCACTTTCGAGCCCGCCGCGGAATGACGAACGGATTCGAGAGCTGGGCGGACGAATTGCGAGCGCCAGTGATGATAGTTGATAGGAAAACCATCTCGATCATGAAGGCCTGTGAGCTGGTCGGTGTGAGCCGACGCACGATCTACAACTGGATCTCGAGTGGTAAGGTCGAGTACGTCCGAACGGCCGGAGGCTCGGTCCGTATCTTTGTCGACACCCTGTGGCGGGACCCGGGCGCGACATTGAGTCGTATCGACCTGGCCCACACGGATTGAGCCGCCAGTGTAGCCCGATGCGAAGCCAGATCCCTTTTCCGCACCTCCAGACGGATAGGTTCCAGATGGACCAGCCGACCGATCTCGGCACCCTTTTCCATCGGTTGAACAACCAGCTCGGTGTCATCCTCGCCAACGCCGAACTCCTAGAGGCCCGGCTTACTGATGAAACCAGCAACGCACGGGCGTCGCAAATCGTGACGAGCGCCGTGGAAGCTATCAGCGCCGCTCGTCACATTCGTGAACGCTGTCGCGAATAGCAACCGTCTCCCTCCTGCTGTCGGTACGACTTTCCTCACAGATCGCCGGCTCAAGTCCCGATCGGCGCTGCCCTCAAGCCTTGCGACCCATTGTTTGATGACAATTTCGTCAATTTTAAACCTGGGCGGCACCCATGCACAGAGCGTCAACAGGTTGGCGTAGTGGCGAGGTTGAGCGTCAATATAATGACTAAAGGCAGTGGAGTCATCCTGGCGTCGTCACGAGATACAGACCACGTTATCACAGCATAAGCACCAGTTAATACAATAGCTTACATATATTTCACTGAAATCAAATTGGGCCTGGTAGTGACTCTATCTAAACTTGGCACATTAATTGCTATAAGTCATCGTTAAGGACCACAGTGTGCGCCGGTCTGACGGGCTTGTCAGACCGTGGTTCGGAGGCATGTAACGATGAAAGCTCAAGCACTCGACCCCAAGAACCAAAAACGTATCACTGCGAGTTTGCCGTTTGTCGAGGCGATGGCGAGACGCATGGCCGCGTCCATGCCTCATTCGATTGACCTGGGGGACCTCGTTCAAGACGGCATGATCGGACTGATTGACGCCGCGCATCGATTTGACGAAGAGCGCGGTATCAAGTTCGAGACGTTTGCCGAACGACGGGTGCGTGGAGCCATGATCGATGCGCTTCGACGCGACGCATGGCCACGCGGTGTGCGACGGGTCCGCCGTGAGCTGGAAGCCGCGCGGCAAAAGCTGCGTCACGAGCTCGGAGCTGAGCCATCACTGGCCGACCTCGCGCAACTCATGGGTTCCGATGAGACGCGATTGAGTCGCACCATCGTCCGGATCAATACGATCGAATCGACCTCGCCCTTGGCTACCGTCGACACCGTGCATGGCGCGCATCTACCTCCGGTGATGGTGCCACCCGAGCTTCCGGGGCCCGATCGGGCGTGTGAGCGTGGCGAAGTCGCGACTCGTGTACGCGAGGCGATCAAAGCGCTGCCGCGGCGAGAGCGCAAAGTGATCGGTCGCTACTACTACGGCGATGTCACGATGAAGCAGATCGGAAACGAGATCGGGGTCAATGAGTCCCGGGTCTCGCAGTTGCACGCTAGGGCGGTCCAACGGCTCCGAAAGATGCTTGGTCCCGAACTGAATCCCAAGGAAGTGGTCGTGGCCATGCAGAAGCATGTTCAGGAGCAGACCCCTCATCCCCCGCTCAAGATGGTGAAGGCGAGCTTCACCGCGGCGCGCAAGAGTCGAAGTCGGACCGCGCGCAGTGGTGGTGCGGTGGTCGTGCCGTATCGAAAGCCGGTCCCCGTGCGAGCCGCATCGACGGAGCGCCTGGTTGCCCGGGCCGCTAACCAATGACTTCGTGGGCGGTGCGGAGAAGGTCGTTCAATCGGAAGGGCTTCGCCAGCCAACGGCACCCGGTCTCAACCAGGAACCGCTCGGCGTCGGTGCCCGCCACATCGCCCGTCACGAAAATGGTACGACGGGCCAATGAGGGATGCCGGTCACAGAGGATTCGGTAGAAAGCAGGTCCATCGAGACGGGGCATTTTTAGGTCACAGATCACGAGGTCGAACGACCGTCCGCCAAGATGTTCTAGTGCTTCCTCACCGTTGGCCGCGCGTGTCACCAAATACCCGGCATCGGTGAGGACGTCAGCTACGGCCGCCGCCAGCGCCGGCTCGTCTTCGACGACCAACACCCACGAGCCGACCGCTGTCACCGGTGTCGGTGCTGGCGCACGCGGTACCCGCCGGACCCCAGACGCGGCCGGAAACGAGACAAAAAAGGACGCCCCGCAGGCTGGGTCTGAAGCAACTCGGATTTGGCCGCCGTGTTCCTGCACGAGGGCATAGGCGACCGTGAGTCCGAGCCCTGTGCCTTTTCCCACTGCCTTCGTCGTAAAGAACGGGTCAAATACCTTGCTCTGCGCGTCCTGAGGTATGCCGGGTCCGTCGTCATTGATCTCGAGCGTGACGGTGCCGTCTCGTTCGTCAAACCAGGTCCGCGCCACGAGTGTCCCGTGTCCATGCGCGGCGAGCATGGCCTGCTCGGCATTGATGATGAGATTGAGCAACACCTGTTTGACTTGATGGGGATCGGCAAAGACATGTGGCAGTCCTAACGCCAACGCGTCGAGCGTGTTGAGATTCGATACTCTCTGCTCATACGCACGGAGGGTCAGCGTGTCTCGGACGATGTCGTTCAGATTGACCATTGCCCGAGTGGTGTTGCGTTTGCGGGCGAAGGTGAGCAGGTTGCGTACGATCTTGGCGGCCCGCTCGGCTTCGCCCAAAATCGTCTCGAGCCCGCGCTTGGTTTCGGCTTCGATCGGCCTGGCACATAACCGTTCCGACCACGTCAGGATGGTGGCAAGCGGGTTGTTCAGCTCGTGGGCCACCCCCGAGACGGTTTGTCCCAGCGCCGCCATCTTCTCGGCCTGGACCTGTTCGTGACCAAGATCGCGACCTCGGTCCTCGAGTTTGCGTCGCTCGGTGACATCGCGCACCAGCGCCTCAAGTTGAGGTTCGCCTCCTTCCGAGGTTCGCAATGTCGCCGTGACTTCGACCCACATGGAGCTGTCGTCGGCGCGCCTGAGCCGAAGCAGGTAATCACTGACCGCGCCATCGCGGTGGAGCTGTTCAAGAAACGCAGTTCGCGCGCGTGCATCCACAAAGCGGTTCGCGGCGAACAAGGTGAGGGTCTCGGCCGGTGCGTCCGGCGCGAAGCCAAACATTAGCTTCAAGTGAGGGTTGGCCTCGAGGGTGTGCGGGACGTCTTCATCGAGCGTCCCGACATACACGCCTTCGCGGATCGATTCGACGAGGTTACGCAGCAGGTCCGCGCGAGACAGAGGCCGATGGCGTGGCCGCGATGAGGTCCGTGGCATGATCCGCGGCGGTGCCACGCCGGTCAACACGCCCTCCCGTCTTCAGACAAGGCCCCGTCGGGCGACGTGGCCCGTCTCAAGATGGAGGGCGAACGGCTAGTTGCCGCTAGGCGCCGAAGGGGTCGGCGTGGCATACGCCGACTGGGTCGAGTATTTGGTCATTACGGCGGTCTGGATGTCGGAGGACGAAGCACCGAGGGCGTGCATCTGCATCGCGTCACGCGCGACAGCTAGGCAGTGCGATCAGGTCATACCGTGGATGTCCCACTCGGTCACGGCGCCATTCTGGGCGCGTGACTCGACGAAACAATCAACGTTCGATACATGCCCGTCGCTTTGGCCACAACCGCAGTAGCACGGGACATAACTCAGGACGCCAGGATTCTTGGCCGCAAAAATATAGGCCTGTCTCATCAGATCGGCAGGACCGGCCGTCTGCGCGACGTAAGGCAATGGCGGCAGCGGCAAGGCATCGAGTTCCTCGCTGCTGAACTCCGTGGCCACGGGAGCCACGGTGGGTGATGTGGCCGTTCTCGTCGTCGCGGCCTCGGTTGTATCCTCGACGGCCGTCGATGTTGCCGAAGCGTCGTCCGATCGCGACATCACGAAGAAGCCGGCCCCTGCCACGGCCACAATCGCCACGGCGATCATTGCCCACGGGGTGTTCGAGGAGGTGGGACTGGGTGGCGCCACTGGCGCCGGTCTGTTCTGTTTCCGACGTTGCTTGGAACCCATGGATGCGATTCTATCAGAGTGTGGGTGGTCCAGTGGCCGCGAGTGGAGGGTCATTCGTCGGGTCCGGCCGAGCCGGTATCTCAACGCCCACCACGCCTCAAGTCCTCTTGTACGGGCCCCAAGGCAAATGTCTATTCTTGTACGGGCCCCAAGGCAAATGTCATCCGCCCGTCGAGTACGACCTTGCCATCGGCCATGGCCACACCGTGCAACTGGCCCATCCGACTGCGGAGCCGTTTCACACTGACCTCGATGTGCACGACGTCGCCCGGATGGGCTGGGCGGCGATATCGCACCCGTTCGATGCCGACGATATAAATCAGCTTCTCACGGTTCTCAGGCTTGGCAAGGATCAGAATGGCTCCGACTTGGGCCACGGCTTCTGTGAGGATCGTCGGTGGCAGCACCGGCCGTTCTCCGGGGCGGCGTGCGAGATAGCGCTCGTTGAGCGACACGTTCTTGACCCCAACGATCCGTTTGTCGACCTCGAACTCCGTGATCCGGTCAACGAGGAGAAATGGGTATCGATGCGGGAGAATCCGTTCGATCGCGGTGTAGTCGAGCTCGAGGCTCGTGGGTTCCATACTGCGCAGTATAGTCGGAACACCCCGTTGCCGCGGGGCCATCGGATGACCAAGACCGGGATATGGGGAAGCACCTTGCGGAAGAAATGTGGTCGCGCGAAGTCGACTTTGCCCCACGATCCGGGATGCGTGCGATGCCAGCGCCTGCCTGAGTTAACGCATCCCATTGACTCCGCGCGACCTGGTTATCTTCATTACAAGACTCGTGCCGACGTCGCACCAGCCGGGAACAGGGCCTTTCACGCTGGCTGGCCTGAGAGGTCGTCCTGTGTGGATGACGCCGTGTCCATGGCCGGGGTCGATAGACCTTCACCGCCGCGTTGGCGCGTCTGACTCAGCATAATGTCGCTCGGACCCGTTGCCGGCCAGGCGTCATGGAGAGACAGTCAGAAGCAGAAAGGGAGAGGACATGCACAAGCGGAGGATGCACCTACGGGTAGCGCGTGAGCAGTGCGAGACAACTGACACGACTGGTCCAGGAGACGCCTGCCGGTCGAACCGTCGTCGCGCCTCGGTTTCGGATCGAAGGAGACGTCAGCACATGGATTGACGGCCGCAAGACAGCCAACGGCAACATGCTCCGTTACCGCCTGTCGGGTATGGCACCCAAAGACGGGGTGTCTATCACCATCATGCGGAACTGACAGTAGATGGAGCTCACCGCACGATGGAGGAATAGAACGACGACGATCATCACCGGCCGAAGGCACTCGAGAGAGACGGCAAACGGACCAAGGGTTTCCGTCCCCGAAGTTTGCACCAGACGTCGCAGATGGGGTCCACGCCTAATGGCGTTGTGCTTGCCTTGCCCGCCGCGGAACACTATCCGTGCGCGCGGGCAGATGACGCGGGGGTGGATTCGGCCGGTTGTGCGCTGGGGAGCAGCGGTGCGAGCTGGGCCGCAATGATGGTGGCGGTTGCCTGAACCGTGTCGCTCGTCTCCCACCCATCTCGCAGCTCAGCCGAGAAGACTCCGATACACTGATGGGTGGACATCAGCGGCGTGGCCAGTGCGCCGCTGGTGTCGTCGCCGGCGCTCGCGGCGACCACCTGGAGACTGGAGGTACGGAACGCCGCCGCGGTGGCATTCTCGCTGTCCTTGGGGATGGTGCCGATCCGCGTTAGGAACCCAGCCGGGTACCCGTGCGCAAGAGCCGGTCGGAGTCGTTGTCCTGTCGCGTCCCGCACCCAGACAATCACCCCGCTCGCGTTCAAGAGCGTAGCGACGCGGGCGAGGAGCTCGGGCAGCTGACGGGTGTCACCGAGTCGACCAAAATCTGTGCACAGATCAGCCGCCGCCGCGATATCGGGGTTGGGGCGCGCGGTGTCCGCGCCTGCCGACGTGCCGGACGTCACCGGGGCATCCGTCGTTGTCTTCGCGCGACCCGGCGATTCGGAATGTTCGGCTTCGGCGGATTCCCAGTCTTCGGCGATACCGCTTGAGTGGTGGGTCGCTGGTGGGTCGTTCAACGAGAGGGCGGAGTGTCGAGTCGCTGAAACCGACTCCTCCGATGTTGTCGATGAGAACGGTGCGGGACGATGTCGGCGACTCACAGGGGCCAGCAGCATGACCGCCAGAATCGCGATTGCCGCCGCGGCCAACACCATTCTTGTCTGCTCGTCGCGGGCGGTCCGCACCGCCTCGTGACGGGTCGTGCGCTCCCGCGCGCGTGCAAGCTCGACGTTGGCGGCAGCGCGACTGACCAGCTCCAGACCGTCGGTGAAGACGAGGTCTGAAGCCAGGAGTGATTGTTCCAGTGAGACGTGCTCCCGAGCGCGAGCGTCCATCTGCTGGAGGTCGGCCACGGCTCGGCCCGCGCTATCCAGCGCGTCGACCGACTCTGGATTGATGACCAGGCCTCGAAGGTTCTCTAGGCTGTTGCCGACGGTCTCAAGCAGGGAGGTGACCTTCGTGGTCCAGTAGACTTGATCTTGCCCGATCGCCACATAGGCCTGTTCGGCCGCGCGGAGATCGGCGAGCGCCAAGATGAGAGCCCAGCTCAGATCCGTGAAGACCCGTTCGACACTTTGTGCGTCGTTGAGTAGGATTTCAGAGCGTCGAATCTGATTGCCCGCGAATCCCAGTGTCGCGACTACGATAAGCACAACTGCGATCCGAATCCATCGACGCGCCATCTTGGACAGCCACTATACCATCCTTGTCGCGGTACTTCAGTATGGCTTCTGTGTCATCGTCTCGATTGTCACGTCTGGCCGTGATCGCCAACCCCGTGGCGGGGCCGGTCAAACGTCGTATGACGACCGACCAAATCACCGACCTCGCCCGCAACGTCTGCGCGGCGGCTGGGGTCGAGTGCGAGGTCGTGTTCACGGGCCACCGGGGGCATGCCCGCGGTCTGGCCGAGGCATTCGTTCGAGACGGATGGTCGCTGATTGTGGCGTGGGGTGGCGACGGCACGATCAACGAAGTGGCGTCGGCGCTCGTACGACAATCGGTTGTGCTGGGGATCGTGCCGAGCGGGTCCGGCAACGGCTTGGCTCGCGAACTCGGTATCAGTCAGCGAGCCGAGGAGGCGTTGGCGACAGTCATCCGTGGCCGAGATCGGCTGATCGATGTCGGCAAGCTTGGCGGACGACTGTTCATCAATCTGGCTGGGGTGGGGCTTGGCGTCTCGGTCGCGGAGCTCTTTGGCCGTCTCACCGGGCGCGGTCTCGCGCGTTACGTGTACGCCACGCTCCGCCAACTGCTCACCTATGTTCCGCAACGGTATCGCCTCGCCATCGGCCCAGAGACCATCGAGACCACCGCGTTCCTTGTGGAGCTCGCCAACGGGCGACAATATGGCAACGGGGCGATCATCGCCCCGGGGGCACGGCTCGACAATGGGTTCTTCGACGTCGTCGTGATTCGCGAGATGAGTCTTCCGCGGGCCCTGCTCGGGCTCCTGCGGCTCTTCAACGGGACGGTCGACAGCCATCCACGAGTCTCCATTCACGTCGCTCCAGGCATCACGATCTCATCTGATCGTCCGATGCCGTTTCATGTCGACGGCGAGGTCGTGCCGGGGGAGACGTCGCTCACGGGGACAGTACTGGCGAGCAGTCTATGGGTGCGTGTTCCCGCTGGGACGGAACGCACGTAACGACCCACACCCCTCGCGTGATCCGGTAGTTGTTGGCGAGAGGTGACGCGTCAGACTCGTCGACTACCAGTCCCAACTATTGGATTCGATGTCCCAGAGCGCGTAGCACTCCTGTGCGAGGCCTGGCTCAAAAAATTCTTGTGGCAGGGTGTACATCGTACCGATGGGTTCGATAAGCTCACTGTCTCGATACCAAGACGAGACGACATGGCCCTCGATTGGCACACGTTCCTCATCGCGTGGAACGAGATCCGTTGACTCAATCTGGACACGCCAGGAGGCGGTGCCGCCCTGCCCGTCCGGACCGGTGAATGTCAGCTCGTTTCCGTCGCGGGAAAAGTCGGTCACCCCGTCGACGCCGGCGATCTGGTTGGCAAAGGACTCGATGAGGTTCACCTCACCCGGTTGCATGGCGCACGCAGCCATCCCGACCAGCGTGACGACCACGCACGAAATCCGGGTCACAAATGTCCGTTTCGTTGTCATCGCACGCCTACATCGGCTTGGCGTGCGTTGGGCCGCGGTCGCAAAATCGCGTAGGTAGGAAGACCGATGCCCTCTAGATGTTTCAACACTTCTCGAGCGGGCGAGGCGTCAAGGTCTTCGGCTTGGAACTTCACCTTGACGTAGTCCTCCAGACCGGCTTCCACCGCTGGGGCTTTGAGGGTCGTCCGGTCCATCGTGAGGCAGTTCTTGCACCACGTTGCCCACATGTCCACGAGGACCAGTTTGTTCTCGGCCTGTGCCGCGGCCAAACCTTGCCCCAACGAGGCGTGCCAGCCTTCCTCGAGAAGCTCCTGCACGCTGTCGGCGACCTCCGTGGGGTCGACCCACCGTTGGGCGAACAACCCGTAGCTCAAGTATCCGTAGTAAATCGCGGTGCCAAGGATAAAGACACCGAAGGCATGTTTGACATGCACCATCCACGCGCCCGGTTTGGGCATCAGTGACAAGCCCGCACCGGCCACCGGCCACGGAAGCGCCATCCCGATACCAAGAAAGAATGGGAGCGCAAGAGCCACCGTCGTGCCGGTGCCATACAGATTGCTCGAGAAGACGATGACCTGGATGACCACTGGGGCGACACACGCGCCGGCCAGCAGAGCGGCGACCGCGCCCATGCCGAAGGCCACGACAAACGACCCGGCCTGATTCGAGCCGGTCGTGAACTTGGATTGGAGTCGTGAGAAATCGATTGCGAGTACGTCGAACATGGCAAGCCCGAGCACGACGAAGAGTGCGGCGATCCCGAGATTGAACCAGGGTGAAGAGTTGATCGTACCAAACGTGCCAGCGGTCAGAATGACGATGAGCCCGAGCACTCCGTAGACCAACGCCATGGCGAGACCATAGGTTCCGCCGAGAGCGAACCCACGCATCCGCGACTCGGCCTTGGCGCCGGCGCCAATGATGGCGAGGTTGATGGGAATCATCGGCAAGACACACGGGGTGAGATTGAGTGCGAGTCCTCCCACCAAGATCAGCGCAAGGATGGCGAGTGGGCCACGACCCTCGAACCAGCCCTGTCCGCCCTCGCCTGACTCGGCCGATTCCTTGAAGCCCAAAAACGCCTCGGTATCCAGATACCCGCCCGTACTACCGAGCATGTCGAAGTCGTCGAGGGCGGTCATCACGGACACGTCGTCGAGCACCGGGATAGTGTCCGCCGTCGGGGCGGGTATGGGGTCGGTGGCGGCGTCAGCCATCGTGAGCCCAGCAAACAGATCGGCTCGCACAGTGGTGAGAGACTGCGAGTCAGGGGCAACCGTGATGTCGAACTGAATCGGGGCGTTGGTCGGGTTGAAACACATCCGGTCATTGCAGGCCTGATAGCGCAATGTCGCCGGAAGCGCGTAGACACCGGGTGCGACGGAGGCGTCGACACGCAACTCTGCCCCAATGACGAACTCCTCCTCGAAGACGGCCAACGGCTCTACTTGTCCTTCCAGCCCGACGAGGATCGAGTCTGGGAACGCGACCCCCGCAAGTGCGAACCCTCCAGGTGGGTCGAGCGTCAAGATCGTCGGGATCAGGAGATCATCAAGCGGCGTATTGGAGTTGACGTGATACCCGGGCTCCAGCGTGACTTCGAGACCTAGACGGGCGGAGGAGCCGGCGTGTACAGCATCTGTCTCTGCCACCGGGTGTATCGTGACCTGGGGCGGCTGGGCGTAGCCCGTTGTCGCCACGGTCGCGACAATCGTGGCCAACGTGCTCTGTCGCCACCAAACGTTCCACGTGGTCCAGCTCACTGCTTGCCTCCCGTTACTTGCGGTCCGGCGCGCGCCGTCATTGCGTGAGACGCCAAGATCCACCACGACGTCGCCAGGATCTTGTCCAACGTCTCTCCTGGTAACACGGCAGGACGCCACACGCGGTGCCGTCGTGCCGATGTCGTCCGGTGTTTGACTCTCAGTCGGGGACTTCGACACAAATGTGAAACTCATATCTTACACGGAGCCTGTCGCGCTACCGATCAATCTGCGCCAGCGCGCGCTCGTCCTGGTTGACGAGCACGCGTCGCACCGGTCCCACCGTCTGGATTCGCATTTCGCTTACGCGATCGGTCACCGGGACGACGACCGAGACCGTCTCCCCGGAGCGATACTCGAGATCGACGGTGACGGGGAGGTCGAACAGCCGGTCGGTGAGCTGTTCAAACCGGAGGACGGTGGTATCGTCGTCAGCCGGGTCAGGGCTTGTAGAAAACTGAAGATGCGGCAGTTCGGATTCATGAATCCAGCGGTCGAAGAACCGGCTCAGTGACCGGCCGGCCTCGATCTCGAATGCGAGCTGTAAGGCGTCGGTGCCCGCCTTTTGAAACCGCCATTCGTGATAGAACTGCCGAAGTCCGGCAAAGAAGGCCTCGTCCCCGATCAGCCCCCTGAGCATATGAAGGACCATCGCCCCCTTGTTGTATACGAGGGCGCGGAAGATACGTGGTTCTCCCTCGAGATGTCCGAGCCGATAGCCCAGATAGACCGGTCCCTCAGACGAGTGCCGAATCGCCCATTCTCGCATCTGTTCGACGATGTCGTGGAACACCTGTGGACCGGCATCATGCTCGGCATAGAGCGCGGCGAAATATTGCGCCAGTCCCTCGCTGAGCCATTGCTCGTGATAGTTCTTCCAACCGACCGCCTGTCCCCACCACTGGTGCGCGACTTCGTGAGCCAAGAAGAACGGCGAATATCCGCTAAAGCTCACGGGGTCGGTCCGCCAAGAGATGATAAGACCAGGTTGTCGCGGGAGCTCGTGATTGAGCAACGCGAAATACGCCGGGCTATGCCCCCCCGGGAGCCGACTATCGGTCAGCGTCACGGTCATCGAAGGGTAGGGTAGATCCCCGAGCAGCGACGCGTAGAACGATGCGATATCGGCGGCTCGCTGGGCGGTGGAATCGATGACACCGACGCTGCGGCGACTGCCATACGCGTCAACTGACAGTGTGTCGTAGTAGACCCCACCGGTCTCGCCCGCCGGTGAGGGCCGGAGCTCGGGAGTCTCCAGGCTCACATGGTGCACCGGGGCCTCGTGCTGGTCAAACTGTGAGATTAGCGTTGCCAGATATCGGGTGGGTTGAAGTGTCACGAAGGAGAATTCGCGCCGCTCGGTGTCCGCAGTCCCGGCGACCGGTGGATTGGTATCCACGGGACTACCGCTCGCGACGATGCCCCAGCCTGGCGGGGCTGAGAGATTGAGGGTGGCCGTGGCGTAGTCGGCCACCAGGGCTTGGGGATACCAGTAGCTCCGATTGCTATACAAATAGCGCGGCTCGCCGAGACCAAAGAATCCCTGGGCCTCAAAATAGAAACGTTCAATTCCGATCCAGTTCTCGTCCAGCTCTTGAGAGGCGAGGACCCCTTCGTAGCTCACTGAGACCGTGAACTCGGTCCCACCGGGGATCTCGGTCGGCAAGTCGACAATCAAGTTGTTCTGACCGTTCATCCGGTAGAAGAGCAACGGCCCGAACTCGTTGGAGGTGACCGACGTCACGGTGAGTTCATCGGCCAAGCGCAAACTGAATCTGGCGACCGGGAGCGTCTTCGCCCGAAGGGCGAGACGAGTCGTGCCGGCGATGCGACACCCAATGAGCTCACGCACGGCGCTGAGGCGCTCTTGCCGATATCCCAGCGGCTCGATCGCGGCCGTGACGTCATAATCCACGACATCCAGCGACAGCGAGTCATCGTCTCCAAAATAGCGACCCCGAGTGGCTCGTTTTTGGGCTGACGAATAGAGGGCGATGATGCGGTTGGTCTCACGCTCAAACAGCGAGATGTCCTCGGGCTGTTGGCTCGACTGGGTGTAGGTCAGCAGGCCATGTCGCTCGGTGTCGATCTCGGCGAGAAAGTCCCCAACCGCAGGCTGGAGTGACCATACCCGGTCGCTGATGTCGGAGAGGTTGAGTGTAAACGAGAGGGGAACATGTCGATCGAACACGGCTTGCGCATCACTCAGTAGTCTCGGATTCACCGGTTGATTCTGTAGAACCGTCGAGACCCGTGACCGGAACATGTCCGGGTGCATCCGTACGAAGGCGGTCTCGAATTCGGTCTCGAGGGTGTTGCTGCCGCTCAGGATCCGCACCTGCCCTTGTTCGCTCTCGGGCTGCGGGGTGAAACGCAGAACCCCCTGACCGAGTAGTACCAGACCGGTCACACCGTCTTCGGTCTCGGAGACGAACGCGGTCCCCTCGCGCATCGTTAGCGAAAGGTCTTCACCTGTTACCGCCAGATTGTTCGCAGCGTATTGCGTGGTCGGTGTCAGTGTCAGGTCATAGAGACCGTCGATGGAGTCGACCTGCGATTGAGCGTGTATGCGCCATCCCGGTTCGTCGGTCCGGATGACATCGAGCTGCCAGGTTTCTAGGCGTCCTCGTGAACCAGACTCAAAAAAGAGCTCGGCCATGATCCGATAACCGTCACCCTCGGGTATGTCCTCAAGCGGGGTTTGGAAACGAGGTGTAATCGTCAGGCGGTCCACCTCGGCGCGGAACCGTTCGGTGGCAAACGCGGTGGCCACATCGACATCGGCGTCGGCGGACACGAGCGCGAGATACGCGGCGGGGTCGCCGGTCAGCACGGCGTCGTGAAGCGCGTCGACGAGCGGCTCGTATCCGATGTCCGAGGGTTGTGCCACCACCGGCGCTGCCAGCAGGAAGAGCACAACCGGGACATGGATCCAAGGCCGGGTTGGATGTCGGCCGCCGACCGAGATCGGAACCCGGAACGCTGTAACCATGCATCAATCTTACCCCGCGAGCCTCATTCTCCGAGGCTCGTTCTCGGGCTTCTCGGTGCAGTGATATCCTCCGATCATGGCGATTCGCACCGAACTCACGTTGCGGTTGGACAATTCTCCGGGCGCAATGGCCCGTGTCTCGGAGGATCTCCGCACCGAGAAGGTCAACATTGTGGCGTTGAGCCTCGAAGCTACCGGCACATTGCACCTGGTGCCAGACAATCCGGTGCACGCCGCCGGACTGCTTCGGGGGCGTGATTATGAGGTGGTCCAGCGCGATGTGTTGTATATCCCGTTGCCAAACGGCCCGGGAGCCGTCGGTGCCATTACCCGCATGCTGAGCGTCGCCGGTATCAACATCCTCTACGCGTATGCCTCTGCCGTCAGCGGTCACGAGAGGAGTGCGCTCGTCGTCGCGGTCGATGATGCGCAGCGGGCATCCACTGCGGCCGGGATGTGAGGCCCCGGCCTCATGCCAGCGAGTATCGGTGCGGCGATATGACGAACCTACGACTCTGTGTGGACACGATGGATGCGGTGCTTGTCGACTACGAATCCGACGGGCGGGTGAAACTTGAGGACGAGGAATGGACGACGCCGACGTTGCAAGAGCGCAGGGCCATCCTGCACGCGGCCCAGCTTGAAATCGAGCGACTGCAGGATCTGATACTTGTCTTGGATCCTGATGACACGTCAGGGCCCTGATCGTCCGCGACCCACCGTTGCGTTTACTCTTCTTCCGTGTCCTCGACGTCCAGGTCTTCCGTGACCGGGCTTGGCTCGACCTCAAATTGGAGGGAGTCCTCCGACAAACTAATTCGCACGGTGCCGCCGTGCTCGAGACCCCCAAAGAGAATCTCATCAGTCAGGGGGTTGCGAACCTCGGTCTGGATAAGACGGGCCAGCGGTCGGGCGCCATACGTGGGGTCGTAGCCCTTGTGGGCGAGCCAGGCCCGTGCGTCCGGTTCCAGGGTGATCGCCACACGTCGCTCGGCCAGCTGGGTCTCGAGCTGCAGAATGAACTTCTCGACGATCGTCTCGACGACCTCGGAGGTCAGACTGTCGAACGTGACGGTTGCATCCAGCCGGTTCCGGAACTCGGGGCTGAAGGTGCGTTCCAATGCCGCCTTGGTGCGACCCTTCCCTGCCGCATCACGGTCGTCGCCAAAGCCGATCTGGGCGGCGCTCATCTCGCGCGACCCCGCGTTTGAAGTCATGATCACGACAACCTGCCGGAAATCTGCCTTCCGCCCGTTGTTGTCGGTCAGCGTGGCGTGGTCCATCACCTGGAGGAGCACGTTGTACACGTCAGGATGGGCCTTCTCGATTTCATCGAGAAGCAACACCGCGTAGGGGTGAGTCCGTACGGCGTCGACCAAAAGACCACCCTGCTCGAATCCTACATAGCCAGGTGGCGCTCCGATCAGTCTCGCCACGGAATGCTTCTCCATGTACTCGCTCATATCGTAGCGAAGAAACTCATTCCCGAGATGGATCGCGAGCTGTTTGGCGAGCTCGGTCTTCCCCACGCCAGTCGGTCCGGTAAACAAGAAACACCCGGCCGGGCGGTCTGGTTGCCCGAGTCCCGCGCGCGCGCGCTTGATGGCTGTGACCACTGCTCCGACCGCGTCATCTTGACCAAACACGACGCGCCGAAGCGCTTCACCAAGGGTACGGAGTCGCTCCTTGTCCGAGGCGCTGGCCTGTTTCTCGGGAATCCGGGCCATTCGCGCTAGGACGCGTTCGATATCGGCGGCGGTCACCCGGGAGATCTCGGGCGCTAGGACTGCGGCCTCGGTTACGATGGTTCCGTCGCCGTCTGCGTCCGATTCGGAGGCGACGGCAATTGGTACCGGCTCTGGGAGGGCGCCACTGGCCACGGCGAGCTTGGCACCGGCTTCGTCGAGGACGTCGATCGCGCTGTCGGGCAAACGAGAGTCGCGAAGGTGCCGCCCGGCTAACTTTGCGGCCGCGCGTAACGCGCCATCGGTGAACCTGACGTGATGGTGCTCCTCGTATCGCGAACGTAGACCCTTCAGGATCTGAACCGTTTCATCGACACTCACTTCCTCGAGCACGATCTTCTGGAGTCGTCGAGCGAGTCCGCGGTCTCGCTCGATCTGTTTAAATTCGTCAAAGGTGGTCGATCCGATCACCCGTAGCTCCCCGGTGACCAGCACCGGCTTGATCAGCGTGGCCAGATCCATCGTGCCACCGGTCGTGGCACCCGCCCCCACCGCGGCGTGGACCTCGTCGATAAAGAGAATGGGCATCGGTCGACTGGACAACGCATCGACCACCGCCTTAAACCGTTCCTCAAAATCACCCCGAAATCGGGTGCCGGCGAGCAGTGCGGCGGTGTCGAGCGAGAAGACCTCGGCGCCATTTAGCCGCGTCGGGACACCGTCTTCGAGGAGCCGACTGGCAAGCCCTTCGGCGAGCGCCGTCTTGCCGACCCCGGCGTCGCCCACGAACACGGGGTTGTTCTTGCGCCGACGGCATAGGATCTCCAACGCGCGTTGAAGCTCCTCGGACCGCCCGATGAGGGGGTCGAGCTTTCCGCTGCGGGCGCGTTCGGTGAGGTTCACGCTAAACGCGGTCAGGGGGTCGCGGGTGGTCGAGGGGCCGTCACGCGTCTGTCCAGCGGGGGCCGGTTCTGCACTCGGAGCTCCATGGGGGGGGGACACCTTGGAAATGCCGTGAGAAATATAATTCAACACGTCGAGCCGAGTGATGTCCTGAGACTGCAAAAGCTCGGCGGCATACGAGTTCGGCTGCTGGAGAATCGCGGCCAACACGTCGCCAAACCGGACCTCGTCTTTTCCCGCGCTCTGCACATGGAGCACGGCGGTTTGCAGGACACGTTGAAAAGCCAGGGTTTGATCCGGCTCCCGGCTCCGAGCACCTCGCGAAAATTGCTCGAGTGTGCCCAGGAATTCGTCGAGCGAATGACGTAGCGCCGGGAGGTCGCCCCCACACGCCGCCAGGATCTTCTCGCCTTCCGGGTCGTGCGCGAGGGCGTAGAGCAGGTGCTCGAGCGTCAGGTGGGTATGACGTCGTGCGGCCGCCTCGCGATAGGCGACGTTCAAGATCAGTTCCAGCGCGGCACTAAACACTCACTCCTCCTCTAGCGTGGCCTGCAAGGGGAATCCCTCACTGCGGGCCAAATCCTGGGTCGTCGCCACTTTTGTCTCGGCGACTTCGTGGGAATAGGTGCCGCACACGCCACGACCCTGCGTGTGCACCTGCATCATGATGCGATAGGCCTCGGCCGGGGTCTTGTGGAACACCGACTCGAGTATGTGCACCACGAATTCCATCGTGGTGTAGTCGTCATTGAGCAGGGTCACGCGATACCGCGTGGGGTGCTGCGTTTTCTGCTTGGTTTGTTCAAGCACGCCGTGGTCGGTGTGCGGATCTCGCACCATAGGATTCCATCAGACTATGGAGTCCCGGGCGGCGTCAAGATGCAGAAATAGTAAGATTTGGTCGCTATGCACACGATTGCACGCGGCATCAGCTATATCGACCTTCAGTTTCTTGGGAAACCTCGCATCATTGCTACCGGCGTACTCCAGGGATCCGGGGGCGTCGCGTTGGTCGACCCGGGGCCATCTACGTGTCTCGATCGTCTGCGCGCCACCCTCAGTGAGCAAGGCATCGCCGTGGGCGACGTTCGCACGATCCTCTTGACTCACATCCACCTCGACCACGCCGGCGTTACCGGAACCCTCCTGCGCGAGTGTCCGGACATCCAGGTCTACGTGCATGAGCGGGGTGCGCCCCACATGGTCGACCCGGCCAAGTTGCTGAACAGCGCGACACGGCTCTACGGCGCCGATATGGATCGGCTGTGGGGCGAGTTTCTTCCGGTCCCGGAATCAAATGTGCACAGCCTCGGGGGTGGGGAGCGGATCACCGTTGCTGACCGTCAGCTCGAGGTGGCCTATACCCCGGGGCACGCCTCACACCACGTGAGCTTTCTCGACCGCGCCAGTGGGGTTGCGTTTGTCGGGGACACCGCGGGCATTCGGACGGGCGCAGACCTGTTCGCGATGCCACCGACCCCGCCCCCAGACATCGACATCGAGGTGTGGAAGACGAGTATCGTGCTCATCGAGCAATGGCAGGCTGAGACGTTGTTTCTGACCCATTTTGGCCCGCACCAGGGGCCGGCCGAGCACTTGGCGAGCTTACGCGCACACCTAGACGGGATGGCGGTGATGGCTCGGACGATCCTGGAAGGGACCGCGAGTGA
>JAYZGM010000322.1:0-5023 GCA_036336225.1 Acidobacteriota bacterium
AAACATTGTTGGGATCAAGGAAGCATCGGCCAACATGGGGCAAATGTGTAAGGTATGTCATGCCGTACCGGACGACTTTAGCGTGCTGGCCGGTGATGATGTGTTCGCCGTGCCACTGGCGGCCGTCGGGGGCCACGGGGTGATCTCGGTGGCCTCAAACGAGGTGCCATCCGAAATGGCCAAGCTCATGTCGGCCGCGCTCGCCGGCGATTTTGAGACCGCGCGTGATCTGCACACACGACTGCTCCCACTGATGCTTGTAAATTTCGTCGAGGCCAATCCGATACCGGTCAAGGCGGCGATGGCTCATCTCGGCTTGCTCGAACGGAGCTATCGATTGCCGATGGTGTCCCCCCGGGCGACATCACTCAAGAAGATCGTCCGGGTGCTTGAAGACCTTGGATTGCGCCCGACCGCGTGACCGTTTCACCACCTCTCGCACCGGACAGTCACATCACGCGACCGGACGATACCTGTCATGTGGGCGGCCGTCGCGCGCGCCTCCAAGGAGACCTTTGAACCGTGACCGACAACGCCACAACCCTTCCTGCTCGCATCGAACGACTCCATGCCGCGGGAGCCGACGCCGACCGCGAGGAAGCCCGCACTGTGTTCGCCGCGCTGCGTGACGAGCTCTCATCCGGTCGGGTCCGAGCCGCAACACCTGACGACACGACACCGTGCGGATGGCGTGTCAATACCTGGGTGAAGCAGGGCATCCTGGTCGGCTTTCGCTGTGGTGAAAACGTCTCGTTTGCCGCCGCTGATCCGGAGGTGCCGTTCCTCGACAAAGACACCCTTCCGCTCAAACCGCTCGGCGTGTCATCGGGTGTCCGATTGGTGCCAGGCGGCTCGTCGATCCGCGACGGAGCGTATGTGGGATCCGGGGTCATCTGTATGCCCCCGATGTTCATCAACATCGGTGCCTATGTCGATGCTGGCACACTGGTCGATTCACACGCGTTGGTCGGTTCATGTGCTCAGGTCGGGGCCCGCGTTCACGTGAGCGCGGGGGCTCAGATCGGAGGGGTGCTTGAGCCGGTTGGGGCATTGCCAGTCATCATCGAAGACGATGTGCTCGTGGGCGGTAGCACGGGCATCTATGAAGGGATCGTCGTCAAGGCGGGTGCGGTCATTGCGGCTGGTACCGTCGTGACCGGGTCGACACCGCTCTACGATCTCCCCAAACAGCAGATAATCCGGGCCTCACGGGGGCAACCGCTCGTGATTCCGGAAGGGGCAGTCGTGGTGCCGGGCACGCGGCCGGTCACCACCGCCCCCGGTCGCGAATGGGGCCTGGCACTGGCCACCCCTGTCATCGTGAAATACCGAGATGACAAGACCAACACCGGGACCGAGCTCGAGGACTGGCTGCGATGAGCTGCGACGTCGTCAAGCTAGCCCGATCCCTGATCGATATCGACTCCACGACCGGGCAGGAAGCTGCGGTCGGGCGCTGGTTGGCCGGGTGGCTTCGGGAGCAGAACTTCGAGGTTGAAGAGCAGCGGGTCGAGTCCGATCGGCTCAATCTCTATGTCACGCTCGGTGACCCGACCGTCGTCTTCTCGACCCATCTTGACTGTGTCCCCCCGTTTTTTCCGAGTCGCGAAGAGAATGGGCGTCTCTATGGTCGCGGGGCGTGCGATGCAAAGGGGATTGCCGCGGCTCAGATCGCGGCGCTCGAGCGGCTCAGAGCGACGGGACAGACCGGCGTGGGGCTACTGCTCGTAGTCGGAGAAGAGCGCGGAAGTCACGGCGCGCACGCGGCCAATCGGACCCCTCGTGGCTCACGCTATCTCGTCAACGGCGAACCGACCGACAGTCGTCTTGGTATCGCGACCCGTGGTGTGTATCGCGTACGGTTACGCGCAACCGGTCGGGCCGCCCACTCGTCGCACCCCGAGCAGGGCATCTCGGCCATCGACACGCTGGTTGATGCGCTGATAGCGCTCCGGGAGCTACCGCTCCCGACCGATGGCACCTTGGGTACGACCACCTTCACCGTGGCCCTGATCGACGGCGGCGTGGCCCCCAACGTGGTCCCTCCACACGCGACCGCCGAGGTCAACTTCCGGACTGTCGGACCAGCCCTGGACCTCCGCGCGGCCCTTGACTCGCTGTCGACCCTCGTCGACCTCGAAGACGTCGCAGAGGTTCCTCCGGTCGAGATGGTCACCGTTCCAGGTTTCGACACCGCCGTGTTCCCGTTCACCACCGACATCCCGTTCCTCGACGCGTGGGGCAAACCCATCCTCTTTGGTCCAGGCTCGGTGCTCGTCGCCCACACAGACGAAGAGCACGTGGAGATCGCCGAGCTCCAGGCAGCCGTCGGCCACTACGTGGAAATTGCGAAAGCGCTGTTGGAAGCGGCGTGATGAAGCGCTCTCCGTTGGGAGCCCTCGGCTTTTGGTTCGGAGCGACCTTCCGCTGATCGTGCGGGGCTTCAACCGCAAGTTCGCGGCGGAGGCGATCGGTGGTGCGAGTTCGGCTACTCGTTGGGGCTGCCCGCGTCGGCACTGAGGCCCGTCGCGGACGTGTCGCACGCAGAGCAGAGGACCCAAACGAGGAGCGCCCTATCACCTTGCACGAAGAGTTGTTGATGCTCCCGAACGAAGTACACGCACCGTGAGCAGTGCGACCCTCGCGAACACGACGCGACCCTGAACGACGCGCGTCGTATCACCTCGAACTGCGGAGAGCGCGTTCCACGCGAATCCGCGCGAGCTCTACTCTGTTCACCGGAGCTTCCCCCTCGGTGGGTGTGAGCTCGATCTGTTCGACCGCTTCGATTCCGTCGACGACCCGCCCGAAGACGGTATACACACCATCGAGCTCGCTCGCGGTGTCGGTCACGATGAAGAACGAGGTCGAAGCGCTGGCCTCATCATCTCCACGTGCCATTGAGACGATGCCCTTCACGTGCGGCGTGTCACTGAATTCGGGTTCTAGGTTGCCGACCAGGCTTCGCTGCTCCTCGGTCAAGGGGGTGTTGCGACTCGGGAGGAACCCGGTCTGAATCACGAAGCCTCGCGCCACACGATGGAACGCCATCCCGTCGTAAACACCGGCCTGGGCCAACCGGAGGAAATTTCGTACGTGCCTTGGTGCGAGGTCCGGCCGCATTTGGAAGGTGACCTCTCCCTGCGCGGTCTCGAGAATCGCCCGGTAGCTAGCCAGCTCTTCGACCGTCTCGGTCGTGAACGGGGGTGGGGGCGGCGGCTCCCAGTCACGAATCGACACCGAGACAATCTCGATGCGCTCGGTGGCCTTGCCCTGCGCATCAACCGCTGTCTCGGAAATACGCGTGACCACCGGAAGCCCCTCGACCACTCGTCCCCACACGGTATGGTAGCCATTAAGACCCGGCTGGGCGACCACACAAATAAGGAACTGGGTACCGTCGCTCGTCAGGTCGCCGGGCACACCTACCGCCGACACGGTGCCCGGCGTGTGGAGTTCGTCGTTCGGCTCCGCATGCACCAGACCCAAGCCGCCCCGGCCGTATTCATCCCGGCGATCCGGATCTTTTGTAAACGGGTCCCCGCCTTGCAGGATCCCACGTGCGACCATCGAGTGAAACGTCGTGCCGTCGAACCCCCCCTCTTGCGCAGTTTTCATGAACAGCCCGACATGGTTGGGAGCCGCGTCCGCCAACAGGTCGATGATGAACGTGCCCGCCGCCGTCTCGACCACCGCCTGCTTGTCTCGCATCTCGTCGAGACCCAGCGATGCCGTGAACGGCTCTGGTCTCTGCTCGCCCATCACCGGAGCCGCGCCCACCAACAATGCTATCGCTAGCAGTACTTTTCTCACCTGCGTCCTCCCCATTTGTCGTTTCTTGGCCAGCGATTATGCCGCGAAACCGGATACGATCGGAGAGATGTCTTTGCTACAAGAACCGGAAGTTGAACCCTCGTCGCGCAAGGGGGGACTCTTTGCGCTAATCGGCGCGGTTGCCCTCGCTGGCGGTATCGCCGTCTACCTGGACCTCGTACCGGCTGACTGGTTGTCCGTGTTCCGAGACCCAGACACCGCGACAACCGCCGCCCCCCCCTCGGCACGGGCAGACGTCCCACCCGCCCCGGCCCCAGCGCCTGAGCTGGTCGAACCGGAGCCGGAACCGGAACCGGAGCCGGAGCCGGAGCCGGAGCCGGAGGCTGCACCAGCGGCTGCACCGTCCGCGCCCGAGTCGCGGCTTGAGCCGCTTCTGACGGTATCGAGCGACGTTCAAGGTGCCTCCGTGTTTCTCAATCGAGAGTTCCTGGGAATGACCCCACTTGAGGCGCTGGACATCCCGACGGGCACACACCGGCTCAATGTATCGGCTGAGGGATACGAGGGCTTCGCGGACACGATCGAGATCGGGGATGCCCCGGTCACGGTCGAAGTGCGGTTTCGCGACGTCCGGATCGACGCCCGCGTAGAGGTCGTGCACAAGCATCGATTCGGGTCGTGTCGTGGCACGCTCCGGGCGGACCGCCAAGGCGTGCACTATGAAACGTCGGACGACGATGCGTTCTCCATCCCCCTAGCGGACATCGAAGAGCATGCGGTCGATTATCTCGAGCACACTCTGACTGTAAAACGACGCGACGGCCGAACCTACAACTTCACCGACGAGCAAGAGACCGCAGACGCGCTGTTTGTCTTTCATCGCGACGTCGAGCAGGCCCGCGAGCGTCTGGCGGCCTCTGCCCAGTAGCAAGCCCCTCGTTGATGTCGGCCGTCAGCACGCGATGCCCGTGGGTAGGCTCGGATCCGCTCTACCAGCGGTACCACGATGACGAGTGGGGTATCCCCCTACACGACGACCGTCGACTTTTCGAAATGTTGGTGCTCGAGGGCGCCCAGGCCGGTCTTGCCTGGATCACCATCCTTCGCAAACGCGACGACTATCGGAAGGCGTTCGACCACTTCGACCCGAGTCGTATCTCTCGGTATGACAACCGTCGCATCACACGATTGTTGGACAATCCCGGTATCGTCCGCAATCGACGCAAGGTGGAGTCGACGGTGAGCAACG
>JAYZGM010000323.1:0-5999 GCA_036336225.1 Acidobacteriota bacterium
CATCCTCCGGCATCACCAGACGATAGACGATGGCGCCACCGTCAACTTCCTGCAGATGCACCGTCGAACCAAACCCGGCTCGGTCCTCAGGAATGCGTTCGAGGTTCATGAGCGAGAGCTCGGCCACGCGTTTCCGTAGCATGGCCAGACGCGCTTGTACGAATACCTGCCGTTCCTTGGCGGCCTGGTACTCGGCATTCTCACGAAGATCTCCAAGCTCACGAGCCCGCTTGATCTCCTTCGGCAGCTCGCTATTGAGTTCCCGCTCGAGGCCGCGGATATCACCTTCGAAACGTTTGAGCAGCTCCGCCTTCATGACCGGGCAACGATAGCACATCTGCTATGCTGCTCTCCGATGGGCAAGTCGCCCGAGGGCCGGCTCGACTCAGACGATCGCCTCAAGGCCGCGTCACCGATCACCTCGCGTCACAATCCGATCGTGGCCCGATTCCGTCGAGCCCTTCGTCAGGGGCCATCATTGGAAGAGCCTTTGGTTCTCGAAGGCCCGCGGCTGCTTGACGACGCCATCGCTGCCGGCGTGTCTATCTCACTGGTCGCGGTCAGCACCTCTGTCGCATCTTTGCCCCGTGTCAGCGGTGTTATTCGCCGTGTCAGCCCGACGACAGACATCGTGGTCGTCGCCGATCGGATCATGCTGGCCCTCAGTCCGGTCACGTCACCCAGCGGGGTGGTGGCTCTGGCGACTGCGGTCACTTCGGGCGTCGACGACATGGTGCGGCGACACCCTTCGCTCATCGTGGGGTTGCTTGGAGTCCAGGACCCAGGAAACACCGGCGCCGTGATTCGCGCCGTCGAGGCCGGTGGCGCGTCGGGTGTGGTCACCGTTGACGGCGCCAACCCGTTCGGGTGGAAGGCGGTGCGCGGCTCCATGGGCAGTGTCTTCCGTCTGCCGGTCGTTCGCGCGCCAAGCCCGATCTGGATCCGGGAGCACGCGTGCCTGTCGGGACTCCGCGTAGTGGCCGCCGTGCCCCGAGGCGGTGTGCCCCTCGCGGAGACCGATTTACGTCACCCGTCTCTGATCTGGCTGGGCGCCGAAGGCCCCGGGCTGACCCGGGATCTAGTGGACACGGCGGACGACCTCGTCTCGATTCCGATGCAGGATCCGGTTGAGTCCCTCAACATTGCCGTGGCGGCCGCGTTGGTCGTCTATGAGGCGGCGCGTCAACGGCGTGACGACACCGCCATCACTGATGCTGACAGATGGCTGGGGAAGATAAGCGGATGACCGGCTCGCTCTTTGATGACCCGTCCCCTTCCCCTCCCGCGAGCCACGCGCCACTCGCCGAACGGATGCGTCCTCGCAGCTTCGATGAATTGGTTGGACAAGAAGACCTCGTGGGTCGTGGTCGGCCATTGCGACAGGCGATCGAACGCGACACACTGCAGTCAATCATCCTGTGGGGCCCGCCAGGGAGTGGGAAGACCACGCTCGCGCGTCTTATCGCCGGGATGACCGCATCACGCTTCGTCGCCTTCAGCGCGGTGCTATCAGGCATCAAGGAAATCCGTACGGTCATGACGGCGGCCGAAACCGAACGCCGACATACCGGGCACCGGACGCTGCTGTTCGTGGACGAGATTCACCGATTCAACAAGGCTCAGCAGGACGCGTTTCTGCCCCGGGTCGAAGCTGGCGACATCGTGCTGATCGGGGCCACCACCGAAAACCCGTCATTCGAGGTCAACGCGGCGCTACTCTCCCGCTCACCCGTCTACGTGCTCAAGGCACTGGCGCACCACCCCCTTGCCACCGTTCTCGAGCGAGCCCTGACCACGGACCACGGCCTCGGCGCACAACCGCTCACGGTCGACGACGAGGCGATCGCCACCATCGCGCGACACGCCAATGGAGATGCCCGCGTCGCCCTCAACTTGCTCGAACTGGGCGCCGCCGCCGCAGGCGCGCGGGCAGCCGAGACCGGTAGGGCTGACGCGCCCCATCTCACCGTGGAGCTGGCATCCGAAGCGATGCAACGGCGCGCCTTGCTCTACGACAAAGGTGGCGAGGAGCACTACAACCTCATCTCCGCGTTGCACAAGTCGATGCGCAACAGCGACCCGGACGCTGCGGTCTATTGGCTTGCGCGGATGCTCGAAGCCGGTGAGGATCCGCTCTATGTCGCGAGACGCCTAGTCCGGTTCGCCTCGGAAGACATCGGCAACGCCGATCCACAAGCCCTGACCGTGGCGATGGCCGCCAAAGAGGCGGTACACTTCGTTGGCATGCCCGAGGGCAACACCGCCTTGGCCCAGTCCGTCCTCTATCTCGCGACGGCACCAAAGAGCAATGCGGTCTATATGGCATATACGCACGCGGCCCGCGACGCGCACCGCGAGGCGGCCGATCCAGTTCCCCTGCATCTGCGAAACGCTCCGACCCGATTGATGAAGCAGCTGAACTATGGGAAGGACTACCGTTACGCCCACGACGAACCCGACGCCGTCGCCGCCATGGATTGTCTTCCGCCATCGGTCCGAGGGCGTGAATACTACTGCCCCACGAACCGCGGGTTCGAGAAAGAGCTTGCTCGTCGGCTCACCGCGTGGCGACAGGTCAAACAGGAACGAAAGGGCTGAAACGTGCCGGGCACGCTTTACTACATCGGTCGCGGGCTCCAGTTGCTGGGGATGGCCGCCTTGCTCGAGGCCATTCTGATCGCCGGACCGTTGGGCCCAAGCCCCCGCATCTTCGGCTTCGGCGTCGCGGCGTTTGTCGCGGGGTGGCTTCTCGTCACCCGCACCGGGAAACACTGAGCAGACGCGCCACAGCGCCTCCCGGGCAACCACCGGGATCGCGGTCGTCCTCACACCCGCTCAAACCGCTTCTCAATTTCGTGCCGCGAGAGACGCAAGACGACCGGGCGGCCATGGGGACAGACGGAGGAGTGGGCGGTCTGGCCGAGCGCGTCGAGGATGTAGACCATCTTCTCCGCCGTCAACCGGTCATGCGCTTTCACGGCCGCGTGGCAAGCCGTTGTCGCCGCGAGACGGCGAAGTGCCTCGTCGATCACCGTGCCCTGATCCAGACCGTCCAGGTCTTGCGCAAGCGCTCGCACCGCCGACTCACTCTCAGCGTGGGAGACCAACGCGGGCACCGCCGACACGCACACGCTGTCTCCACCGAACTCGTCGACCTCAAACCCAAGACGGCTCAGCACCGCTCGGTGGGCCACGAGCGCCTGTCGCTCCGCCACCGGCAAATCGAAAACAAGCGGCGCCAGCAACCGTTGGCTGTCGAGCGGCCCTGCGGTCAGATCGGCCATCACTTGCTCAAACAACACCCGCTCGTGAGCGACATGTTGGTCGATAATGGCAATTCCCTCATCATCAATCGCGAGGATGAACGTGTCCCGGAACTGTCCCAGCGGTCGTAAGGGCCGATCGGCTGAAACCGGCGCGGGCTCGACAGCGGCAGGTCTGAGCTCCCGCACGACGTCGGTCAACGTCGGACCAGACTCGCGATCAGTCTCGACTGTCTCATCACCCACCACCCGAGGGGGCGGCCACGTACCCCTCGAATATCCGAAGGTAGGACCCTGGATGCGTGTCCCCGTCTTCACGGTCGTGGGAGCATTCAAGGTGAGCGGCGGCGCCTCAGTTTCGCCGAGCGCGGCGACCACGGCTCGACGCAGCACCTCATGCACCAGCGACGGTTCCAGGAATCGCACTTCGGCTTTGGTCGGGTGTACGTTGACGTCCACACGGTCGGGGGGCAGCTCGATAAAGAGATGGACTTCGGGGCTTCGTTCCTTGATGGTCGCCGTGGCGTACGCATGGATAATGGCATGCGTGATCGTGCGGTCCTTGATCACCCGACCGTTGACAAAGATGTTCTGTGGCCCGCGCGCCGGTCCCCTCCCGGCTCCGGTCAACGCCGCCACGAACCCGGTCACCTGCACTCCGGCCGCCGTCTTATGCACCTCGACCAGATCGTGACGGCCCCTGTAGAGCTGAAACAACCGGTCCCCGAGTGTCCCAGCGGGCGGACATCGCAACAACGACCGGGTTCCACTGGTCAGCTCAAACCCGATACCAGGGTGTCCCAGGGCCAGCTGCGTCATCAGCCGTGACACCTGTGTCGTCTCGGCGCCGTCTGACTTCAGAAATTTGCGACGCGCCGGAACGTTGTAGAACAGGTCTGTAACTTCGACCGTCGTGCCTTCAGCCGACCCCACTTCTCGGGTCGACACCGTGGCCCCAGCCGACACCCGAACCTCAACGCCCCGCGGGGCGCCACGCGCGCGACTTCGCAGCAACAAGTGCGACACGGACGCGATGCTCGGCAACGCCTCGCCCCGAAACCCCAAGGTGCGAATCGCCGCCAAGTCTTCAAGCTGTTTGATTTTGCTGGTGGCGTGCCGTTCAAGCGCAAGCGTCGCCTCGACCGGTGTCAGCCCATCGCCGTCGTCTTCGACCCGGACGAGACGCTTGCCCCCCAGCTCCACCAGAACCGACACCCGGGTCGCCCCTGCATCGAGCGCATTCTCAACGAGCTCCTTGACGACCGACGCAGGCCGTTCGACCACTTCGCCCGCCGCAATCTGGTTGGCCAGCTCGGTGGACAACCGCACGATCCGCGGAACGTGGTCTCCAGGGGCGGGGTCGGGCGCGAGACGAGACTTACTCATCAGCACTCAGTTCAGGATTCCCTGGCGACCAGGACCGCCTGCGCCGCCGCGAGACGGGCGTTCGGAATGCGATAGGGTGATGCGCTCACATAGTCCAGACCAACCGCATTAAAGAAACTAATCGACGCGGAATCCCCGCCGTGCTCCCCACAGACCCCGAGCTTCAGCGCACTCTTCCGGGCTCGTCCTTGCTCGATCCCGATCCGTATCAGCCTCCCCACACCGGTCGTATCCAGACTCGTGAACGGGTCCTGTTCGATGAGCTTGCGGGCCTGATGTTGCGTGAGAAATTTTTCGGCAGCGTCTCGTGAAAATCCAAACCCCATCTGGATCAGGTCGTTCGTCCGGAATGAGAAGAAGTCTCCCACGTCAGCGACCGCGCCGGCCGTGACCTCGCCCGGCTTCCGTTTTGTCGGCTCCGACATGACCTTTCTAACCCCGACGGGGACGTGACGCCCGCACCGGTCAGTTCGCTTCGGAGACAATCTCTGACACGTCGGCGAGCTGCAAAATCAAGAGCTCGAGGCGTTTGAGGAGTGACAGCCTCCGGTGCCGCACGCCGGCATCCTCCACCATCACGAGGACGTCCGTGAAGAACCGATCGACGGCCGGACCGAACCGCGCGGCCTCTGCAAAGGCAGCTCGATAGCCCTCCCCCTCTGTCACCGCGCGCTGGATCCTTGGACCTCGTCGGTCCAGTTCCTGTCGGAGCTGACACTCCGCCGGCTCTTCATCGCGGGATGGAACCGAACCGGGCTCCGGACCGCCATCCTGAACCTCCTCGGGCAGCTCTCGAGCGATATTCCGCACCCGCTTGAAGAGCGTCGCCAGCTGCAGGAAGTCGGTGGACCCCGTAAACTCCGGGAGCACCTCCAGCTTGTGTCTCGCGTCGAGCGGGCACACCTCTTCGAGCGCCGCCTGATGGGTCACCGCACGCACATTTCGCACATCGTGTCCCCGCTGTTCAAGCACATATCGTAGACGTTCGAAAAGAAACGGCCCGAGCCGCGACGCACCGCTGGTCAACGTCTCACCATATTCGGCCTCGGCCATCGCCACGAGACGACCGAGATCGGGCCGCGCTGTCAACCCACTCAGTTCGGGGAGATCGACCAAGATCCGGAAGACCCCATGTGCTTGTCGTCGCAGACCGAACGGGTCCCGTGACCCGGTGGGCTTCTCGCCGGCACCGAACAGCCCAACGAGGGTGTCAAGCTTGTCCGCCAGCGCCGTGGCAGCCCAGCTGACACGAGCCGCGCCCAGGTCGCGAGCACTCGGCGGTGGGGGGGGGGGGCCGCCCCCCCGCCACGGCAGGTGGTGTTGTGCGCCCCCCCCCCCCCCCCCCCCCCC
>JAYZGM010000324.1:0-9615 GCA_036336225.1 Acidobacteriota bacterium
TGAGCCCACACAAACCCGCGACCTTGGAAGAACTCATGGACGGCCCGCGCCAAGGTGTTTCTGATTCTGAACACGGCCCCAAATGTGTTCGTCCGTGGTCGCAGATGCCCGATTTCTCTCAGAAACTCAAGGGTGTGTCCCTTCTTCTGGAGCGGATAGTCGGTCGGGGCGCGACCTAGGACCTCCAGGGTAGAGACCTGGACTTCGAGCCGTTGTCCTGTCCCCGGTGACGCTCTGGGGACCCCATCGGCCCGAATCGCAGCACCGGTTGAGATTTGGTCGAGCGACTCGAACGCCGGGGTACCGTGGTCCACGACCAGCTGGAGCGTGTCCTGTGTCGAGCCGTCGCTCACGACCAAGAAGGCGAACTGCTTGGACACGCGTTTTGTTCGGACCCATCCACACACCGTTACCGGGCGGTCAGATGGAGGCGAGGTGAGGACCTCACGAATGCGGTGGCGTTTCATGATCGCGTCACTATTGTCATCGAAGTTGGGGGCTGACGGTATTCTCCAAGACCGTACAGCCCGCCACTCAGACCGGGTGAGATGGTTGTCATGTGCGAGTCCCAGACGAGGCGACGAGGGAGGCGCGTGACACAAGTAAATGGGTCATGACCGGAGCTCGGGCAGATGTGGCTCCAGCAGACCCAGAAGTCGCTCGAACCGAGAATATCGCTGCAGGGTCCGCCGCAGGTATCCCATCGTGCGTGGGATCGCGCTGGCGAATTCTGACCGGCCTCGACGGCTTACCTGATGACCAAAGGTCCCCAACGCCTTGAGATGGCGCTGAACGGACATCACATCGAACCGTTGCTGAAAATCGTCGGTGCGCTCGGTCGGTATATTGTCGAGGTGTTCGGCGATTAGCTGTGTCACGAGCTTGGGCGGAAGATCAACATAGCAGTCGCGGAGCAACGAAACGAGATCGTAGGTGCTGGGGCCAAGCCGGGCGTCCTGAAAGTCTATGACGACGAGACGGTCACGATGGACCATGAGGTTGCGGCTGTGGTAATCCCGATGGCACAGGACACGCGGTTCGGCGGCCAGCTCTTCCGCAAGGTTGCCCAGCTCATGGCGGAGCGCTTGTGATGCCGTTGATGAGAACTGTGCGTGTCGATGGATGTCCAGAAACTCGGTGCAAAAGAATTCTAGCTCCCATGTGAGCTTGGCGGCATCCAGTGCGAGCGTGAACGGGAGTTCTTCAGTGTCGCGGTGTGCGTTGTCCAGATTCTGTAGCGTGGCGATATGGCCGAGCGCTTCGCGATAGAACGGCATTGGGTCGGGACGCTCAGAGGCGGCCAGCCAGTCCTGTAGCGTTTGGTTGCCGAGATCCTCGACCGCCAAGATACCCAACTCTGGAGATTGGTCGACCACGGTGGGCACCGGGATGCCGAGTGAGGAGAAGAGTGCCCCAACCACGATCTGAGGAAGCGACCCGGTGGTGAAGGGTTCAGGATGCAGGACGAGCACCACCGACTGTCTATCGGTTGTGGTTACCCTGACATACGACCGCGTAGAGGCATCGCCGTGCAACGGATCGACTTTCGCCGTTGTGTGGGCCCACCCGGAGTGGCGCAGATACTCCGCAAGGCGTGGGTCGATAGCGCCCCAAGCGGAAAGCAGCGGTGGGTGGTTGGTCATGGGGGTGTGGCTCGCAGATTAGCGGCGAATCGTGAGCGGTATCGCCATGGCGTCTCCGATCTGGATTGCGCCCGAGATGGGTCGGTTCGAAGTGGGGATGATGAGCTGTCTGTGGAGCACCGTGTCCTTCGGGAGTCGCACGCCGTCGGCGACTACACAATCGGTGATCGTGCAATTCGGGCCCACATCGACGTCGTCCCACAAGATCGAGCG
The DNA here is from genome assembly GCA_036336225.1 of Acidobacteriota bacterium. Taxonomy (GTDB): domain Bacteria; phylum Acidobacteriota; class Vicinamibacteria; order Vicinamibacterales; family UBA8438; genus JAJEEA01. Next base: position 1,857 of record JAYZGM010000324.1, read on the forward strand.
TTCCACAGACGCGGTCGGGTGCACGACCGTACGAGCGCCAGCTCGGGGCCAGGTCTTCCCTTCCTCGGCGGCCACGGCGCGGTCGGCGGCGATGTAGTCTGCCGGCGTGCCGATGTCATGGAAGACCCCATCGCCATGGTGGACCGTAATGCGACGCATTTCCAAGAGGTGACCGTAGCACCCTCCGATCGAGGCGGCTGGCACGCCGTCTGGTAGCGATGAGAAGACCCTGGCCTCAGCGACCTGGACACCGACGAAGAGCCGGCTATCGTTTCGGGTCCCCGGCTGGCAGAAGCCGGTGGCTTTTTGTTTGTCGTCAACCAGGACCCCCCCGTACCGCTTCGGAGCTGGGTTGGTGGTGACGGCCATCGTCACGCCCGCGTTCTCGCGGCGATGCTTGTCGAGGAGCTCGCGGAGATTCACACGAGATAGCGTGTCGCCATTGACGATGAAAAATCGGGAGCCCAACAACGGGAGCGCATGGCGGGGTCCACCGGCCGTGCCCAAGACCGTCGTTTCCCAGGAGTACCGCACTCGACAACCGTGGGCCTCGCCGGCGCCGACGACGGCCGTGATGGTGTCTGGTTGATGATGCAGATTGATCACGACGTCACGGACGCCTTCGGAGACCAGACGTCGCAGGAGGCGGCAGATGAGTGGAGTGCCTGCTACCGGCAGGGCGGCCTTCGCTCGCCGATTCGTGAGCGGGCGGAGTCTCGTTCCGAGACCCGCGGCCAGGATCAGAGCAGGAGGTAGGGTCAAAACATGAGAACTCGAGCCGACGACCCAACGCCCGAGTCTGGGCGGTGGGTGTTCTCAAGCTGTGGCGATAGCATCGTTGTCGGGGCGTCGGACTGAGACACGGGACGTCCAGGTCCGGGCGAGCGCGCATCCGCGCAGGGCCGGTGTGCCCATGCCCTTTCCCAGCACGATCACCGTGTGTGTGCTGCCGAGCCCTCCTGGCACGAGCAGGCTCTTTAGAGCGAGTCGCCGCTTGAGGGCGTGACCGGCGCTGTCGTTCGTATCACGGGGTCGTGGGTCCAGCGCCCCAAGACCGAGTAGAAACCGGGTCTGGTCGACTACGCCGAGCACGGAAAGATCCTCCTGGATCGCGGTGTCGCATATCGACGTTAAGTCGACGTGCGACGTGATATCCCGGTCCCCGGGGTCTCTCAGCCACGCTGGGCTATCGGACGGTGGCCTCTCGGTCGTGGTCGCATCTACGACGTGACGCGAGAATGTGGTCAGCGTGCCTCCTGCATGACACTCGCCATACAGTTGGTTCGCCGTGTGCCCATAGTCGATAAGGATCAGAAAACCCCGCTCCAGCCTTCGAGCCGCCTTACGTATCCAATCAACGGCGGCGAGGTTGATCTCCCCCCTCCAGCCAGGCTCCGGGTGAATGTCGAGGCGTTCAAGATACTCCGCCAATGCTGGGGTGGACGGCGGTCCGAGACGTTCAATCAGCCGGTCTCCTGAGAGATCGACATACACCTCGTGGAGTCCCCGCGCGGTGGCCATCACGGCGTGGGTCGGCAAGGCGTCGAGGAACTCATTCGCCAGAATGATGCCGGTCACGTGTTCCGGAAGCGTCTCACGCTGCGACTCGAGACGGTTGCTGTGTCGGCCCAATTTCATCGTCTGGCTGGCGCGTGCGGCCGCGCTGATTTCGACCAGGGTGAGGCGCACGGCGGCGTAGAGCTCGGGATGATTATCTTCGGCGGCATCCAGCACATCGCGCGACAGCTGGCCGTTCCCCGCTCCAACCTCGACCAGATCGTATCCGGTCGCCGGGGTGCCAGTGTGCAGGCGGTGCATTTCGTCGAGTTGGGTCGCCAGAAGCGCGCCAAACTGCGGGCCGACGTCGACACTTGTGTAAAAGTCGCCGTCCCGGCCGGTCCGCCGCGCCGCTCGGCTGTAGTACCCGAGGGTGGGGTGATAGAGGGCGAGCTCCATGAATTCCGAGACGGTCAGCGGACCACGCTCGTGGATGCGCTGCGCGATCTGATCGCGGAGCGTGTTACCCATGGAGTCTTGGTTCTGGTGAGCGCGGACGACTCGCGCTGAGCATCTCTGTTTCGGGAGATGTCAAGCGGCGAGCCGTCCGTAGGACTACCCGTGTATGTCGCCTACTCCTTACGGATTCGGAGCAGTACCTCCGAGTCTCCCCGGAGAATGACGAGGAATGCAGCGCGTCCGTCCTCTACCTGATTGAGCTCACGAATGGCGTCACTCGCGGTCGTGATTGGGTTGCGGTTCACCGATGAGATCAAGTCGCCCGGTCGAACACCACCGGCCTGCGCGGCGCCGCCTGGCTCAACCCCCGTAACGACGGCTCCGACTGTGCCGGGCGCCAGGTCCAGCTGTCGCGCGGTGTCGGCCGTCAAGTCTTGGAGGTTCATGCCAAAGCCAGTGGTCAGATCCTCCACCTCCACCACGGTGGTCCGTCCTTCATTATCCAGGTCAAGTTCACCGATGGTGATTGGTACCGTTGTTGGCTCGCCGCCGCGGAAGACTCCCAACTCGATGCGAGTACCGGGTCTGGTGTCGACAACTTTTTGCTGCAGGTCTTCGACATCGGCCACTCGCTCGCCATCGAAGCTGACGATTACATCACCAAGCTCGAGATCCGCGTCGTCGGCCGGTCCGCCCCGTGCGATCGTCGATACAATGGCACCCACGCGTTCTTCGAGACCCAAATCCTCGAAGTCGTCGTTTGTGACCGGCAGAATGGATACTCCGATGAGCCCACGCGTGACGCGCCCCGAGCGCAGCTGTGGAAGCAGCTCTCGCACAGTGTTGATGGGCACGGCGAAGCCGATTCCAAGGTTGCTCGGCCGGTCGCTCACGATCGCCGTGTTGATTCCGATGACTTCCCCGCGAAGGTTGAGCAGAGGACCGCCGGAATTCCCCGGGTTGATCGCGGCATCGGTCTGAATAACCGCCTGTGAGCGGCCACGGATCTGCTCGAAGGGACGTCCCACCGCACTGACCACTCCAACGGTGACGGTGTGGCCGAGATTGAACGGGTTTCCGATGGCCATCACCCAGTCACCCGCCCGCATCTGGTCCGAGTCGCCGAACTTTGCCTCGGGTAGCGTGTAGCTTGGTCGTTCCGTCAGTTCGATCAGGGCACTGTCGGTCAATCGGTCTCGCCCGACCACACGCGCCTCGTACGCTTGTTCGTCATCACCGAAGAAGGACACTTCAATCTTGGTCGCGTCGGCGACCACGTGATTGTTGGTCAGGATGTAGCCGTCTTGGTCGATGACAAAACCCGTTCCCGCGGCCACCGTTGGTTGTCGCGGACCAGACTCGGGGGGCTCGTCGCCAAAGAACCGTCGGAAGAGATCGTCTCGGTCCCCGCCGCCGCCAAAAAACCGATTGAGCTCCTCGCCCCGCCCTTGCGACTCGGTGCGGATATTGACGACCATCGGGCTCTGGGCCTCGGCGATGTCACGGAAGGTACTGGCGCCGAGCTGTCCTGTGATCGGCTCGCTGTTCATCGCGGGCAGCGCCGCCCGCGATGAGGCATTAAATGTCTGCGCGGCCGAACTCGATACCAAGTCGAGTCGCGCGGCTAGCACGAGACCGATCGCCATCGACGTAACCGCGATCAAGATCCCAGAAAACAGCGTATTCCTATGTGTAGCCATCCTACCCTCCACACCTCATCTATCTGCAAACACACGTCACAATTCCGTCAGCCAAGAGACGAGTGCTTCGTAACTGCCACAACGTCCGTGCGTGTCATCACACAGGACACTAGCCTAACACCCGGATGTCTGTTTGCAGGGGGCCGGTCACCGTGGCCGCGTCGGTGCCCACATACACGTTGATCTCTGTGCGTAAGCCGAACTCCGGAAAATAGACACCTGGCTCGACTGTGATCCCGGTGCCTGCCAGCAGACGACGGTCGTCGTGTGTCTCGAAATCGTCGAGATGGACGCCATTTCCGTGAACCTCTTCACCGAGACTATGGCCGGTGCGATGCACAAAATGATCACCGAGTCCCGCGGTTTCGATGTGTGAGCGCACGTCTCGGTCCACTTCCCAGCCACGAAGCTCTCGGCCGTCGCGAGTCGCGTGCTCGATCAGGGCGACGGCCACGTCACGGGCGTCGCGGATCGTAGCGAAGGCATCGGCATAACGGGCCGGCACACAGGATCCAGTAAATCCCATCCACGTGATGTCGGCATACACGGCCCCATTCCGGTCGAGTTTGCCCCACAGGTCCAGTAGTAGCACTTCGTCGGTGCCGATCGTGCGATGTCTCGCCTCTGTGGGCAGATAGTGTGGGTCCCCGGCGTTCTCCTGGGCCGCCACCACTGGTCTTGAGTCGCTCACAAGTCCGGCCTCTGTGAACCAGCCGGTCATCGCCTCTTGTACCTCGAACTCAGTGACGGGTTGCTCGTCCCGGAGACGGGCCGACACCAGTTCGAACGCATGGTCCTTGATCGCGTAGAGAGCGGATGCCGCGGCTTCGTGGGTTGCAAGCGCGGAGGCATCCCACACGGCTTCGAATCGCTGAATGAGGTCGCCCGACGACCGTATCTCAAGACCTAGCGCCCGTATCGCGTCGATGGTGCCACCGTCGACCCGGGAGATATAAGGAATAGCGCAACCGGGCGAGTATTCCATGGCGATCGTTTCACAGTCGGTCAGAAGCGCTCGGAGTCCAGAGGCCAACTCGCCATGCCCGGCGTAGCGTGTCTTGTAGCCAGGTAGATGATCGAGCCGGTCTCGCTCGATGGCGTGAACGAGCCCTCGCGGGATGCCGTGGGCGGGGATTAGGTAATACCACCGTCGGGTGGTCAGCTTGGTGCCTGTTGCGAGTCCAGCCAGACGACGCGCGACCGGGTTGGACCCGTGAAAGTCGTAGAGCAACCACCCGTCGAGATCGTCTTCTCGTAGGACTCTTTGGACGGCCTCCACGTCCAGTGTCATCGGCTTCAGTATAGCAGTGGTCAGCGTGGCGTCTGCGGACGCGTGCGTCACCATCCTGCTTCTTATGACGTCAAATCTCGTAGGACGGTCGGGTTTCGATGCCGTACAAGCAAAACGACGCCGAAGGGCCGTGGCCCTCCGGCGCCATCAGAACTCTGCGTGGCCAGTGCCTCAGGAGGCTTCGTCCTCGCCCTCGGCGTCTTCTTCTTCTTCTTCTTCGGTTGGTTCGTCCATCTCCTCGAAGAGCGTGGCCTCGATCACCCCGTTCTTGTGGCTGAACTCGTAGTTGCTACGGGCCATTCGTCCGTCGCGCGGAATCCGCAACAGCACTTCGATGATGTCACCTTGCAGAAAGGGTCTCGGCATCCGGAAGGAGCCACCGGTGACCGTATCGCCGTTGTCGTCATACCAGAATTCGTCCACCTTGAACGCGGCGAGCGCGCCAGTTGAGTTGTTCTGTATGCGAAACGTCGTGACCATCTCGCCCCCGTCACGGCGTGAGATCGGCTGCAAATAGCCTACCTGGCCGGGGCCTCGAATTGTGGCGACGAGTTGCGTTTCATTTTTGTTCTCCAGCAACGAACGCAAATCCAACGGGACAGCTGGTGGCCGTTGTTCAACCTCTACCGGTTCCTCGCCACAGCCACTTGCCATGCCCACGACCACCAAAAAACCAAATAGCGCCGCTAGATTCAGGCGTTTCATAACCAACCTCTCGATTGTGCGCACACACGGAAAAAGATAACCGTATTATATTGCGGCTCGCCCCAAAGCTCAATACGTGCCTCACATCTCCCCGTTCCAGTCCTCCGGCTCGGGATGATTGGAGCGGAAAATCTCCAGGTGCCATTTTCCGCCACCCCACGGCTCGATCACCTCGGCGGCCACCACGTCGACCAGGATTTCGGCGAACGCACGGCCTTCCGGGTCGCCCTCGAGATGATAGGCCGGCTCGTCCCACCCGAACGTCGGATACAGCACCAAAGTGAGAAAAAGGTCGTATCCGTCGTCGACGACAATCAGCTGGCCACATGGTCGTTTCAGCGTCGAGTGATAGACCAGATACTTTTCCGCGCTGTGGGCGCGAATGTATCGCTTGAGCGCGAATTCGCGGGCAACGACATCTTCGACGGCGATCTTTTTGTCCCAGCAATCGTGGCAGTACTTGGCGTCGCCGCGGGGCTCGGAGGCGTCTTTGGCGCCGCACAAGGCACACCGCACTTGTGCCGCTGACCGGGGAGACATCTTCGGATTCTAGTGTCCCGCCTCTCAGATCCGCAACAAACGTCGTGTAGGCGGCGCTGGTTGAACACGCACGAGAAGGAGCCGATTCGGCCTTTGTGACCGACGGGTCATGTCGCGCGTGTTGGGAGACCGCCCCATCGCCCATGCCATTGCGGTTGCCCGCCACCACGTCGTCGTGGGCTTCACTGCTACACTGGGCCTGATGACCATTCGGCCCGCCCATCTGGGGATTCGCCATCTGGCGCTGTTTGCGCGCGCCTTCGAGGACATGCGACGCTTCTATGTTGACACGCTCGGTTTTGGGGTCGAATGGGCGCCCGACGCCGACAACGTCTATCTCACGTCTGGAACGGATAATCTCGCCCTCCATCGAGCCGATGTCGACCACACGATCCAAACCGGACCACTCGATCACCTAGGGCTTCTTGTCGGTCGGGCCGATGATGTCGATCGATGGGCTCGCTATTTGGTTGAGCAAGGCGTCCCGCTGAAGGCGGAACCGAAGACGCATCGAGACGGGGCCCGGTCTCTCTATGTGTGCGACCCGGACGGCAATACCATCCAGATCATTCATCACCCACCCATCAGCTCGTCGCCGTCCGGGGAATGACACCGTCGTACACGGAGGCGCGGCTAGCGAATGGCCTAACGCTCAGCCCATCGCAGCTTTTCCCGGAGGACAGCGAAGTATGGACGGGCGGCGGCTCGGATAACCCGGAGCGGGCGGTCGGCCGTTTCTACGACGATTGTATCCCCTGGCGCCAGCTCGAACCCGGTTTGTCCATCGAAGCTCGCGAACACCTCGGACCCACGGTCTCCATGCTCCGGATGGATCCGGATCGCCGAGCTGTCGGGCAAAACGACGGGACGATTGGCCAGCATGTGGGGCGCGATCGGCGTGAGCACGACTGCGTTCACCATTGGATGCACGATTGGTCCCCCCGCTGAAAGATTGTAGGCGGTCGAACCGGTCGGACTAGCGATGATGAGACCGTCGGCACGAAACCGTGCCACAAACTGATCCCCCACCGACACCGAGAGATCCAGCATGCCAGACAACGCGCTCTTGGTGATGACGACGTCATTCAAGGCCAGTCCGTCGACGAGCGTCGTATCGTGTCGGATAGTGCGTGACCGAAGCATGCGGCGCTCGTCGATTCGGGCGTGCCCTTCGACCACGGACGTGAGCGCATCGAACAGTTCTGGAAGCGTGGTCTCTGTCAGGAATCCGAGCCCACCGAAGTTCACGGCTAGGATAGGAGGATCGGAGGTGGCGGCCGCGATTTCCCGAGCCATGCCCAATAATGTTCCGTCTCCACCCAGCACCAGAATGAGGTCCGACTCGTGGGGCAACCGCTGCGCGGGGCGGACGTCGACCGACGTCACCCGGGCCTGTGCCGGGGTTGCCCGCTCCACCTGCGGTCGTATATTCCTCTGCTCCAGCCAGTCGACGATGTTGCGAACGACCGGTGCCGCCGCGACCAAGCTACTTTTGGCGACGATGCCAACACTCGTGAGACTGGCCAACGTGGCGGGGCGCATTACGGTTGGGTGCGGTGTCGGAAAT
>JAYZGM010000325.1:0-5862 GCA_036336225.1 Acidobacteriota bacterium
CACCGGAGCTTCTCGACCTCCTCTTCAAGTGATGACGATACGGCAGAATTCCCGATGTTGGCGTTGATCTTTACCAAGAAGTTCCGACCGATGGCCATCGGCTCGAGCTCGGGATGGTTGATGTTCGCCGGCACAATCGCGCGCCCGCGGGCGACCTCGTCACGAACAAAGTCTGGCGTGAACCCCTCTCTGAGGGCCACGAACTCCATTTCCTCTGTAATCGTGCCTCGCCGCGCATGATAGAGCTGCGTGACTCCGTCGCTACCGCGTCTGGGTGCTCGTCCAGCGACAGGGGTCTGGCCCACAACACCCGCCGACCGAGACGCGAATGTCTCGGCGAGGCCGCCGCGCCCTGAGATCCACCCGTCGCGTAACGATGGCAAGCCTTCTCTCACATCGCAGCCGTGCGGGCCGCTCGTGTCGTAAACGCGCAGCGGCGGCTCCCCCCCGCTGAGGGCGATTTCTCTCATCGGCACCCGCACCCGGTCCCCGCTCACCCACACTTTGCGTGAACTCGGAAACACTTCAGCAAAAGGGTCCACGGGCGTCGGTGTCGGTGTAATCTGCTCGTCCATGGTCGCACTATAGCACGCAGCGCGGTGGGAGCTAGCGGCCAGAAAAACGTCGTCTGAGCCAGGCTCACGACCCTGTGGTCGGGCCGCGTCATCCGGTGGAGCACCATAGTAGAATCGTCAGAAAGAGGTCGTAGCCCATGCCCGTGAGCGACATCACGCGGCGTCAGTGCTACGGAGCTCCAGTGTCCGTGACCGTGGCCACAGCAAGCCCCGGTTACCGGGACCGTCTTCACCCTCCGCTAGTGGACTGTCTCCGTAATGTGCTGCGTACACTCTTGGCGTGGCGCTAGGTGGGCAAGACGCGAGGCGGGAGCATAGACCCGAAAGGACCTCATGGCCCCGACCACCGAGCAGGCGGGATGTACCCATCACCGTTCGCTGACCGAGACCGACCCCGACGTCGCCGAAGTTCTCAGTAATGAGACAACCCGTCAAAACACGGGACTGGAGCTCATTGCGTCGGAGAACTTCGTCAGCCAAGCGGTGCTCGAGGCGGTCGGCTCCGTGCTGACCAACAAATATGCGGAAGGGTACCCAGGACGCCGATACTACGGTGGGTGCGAATACGTCGATGTGGCCGAATCGTTGGCAATTGAGCGGGCTCTGTCGTTGTTTGGCGCAGAGCACGCCAACGTCCAGCCTCATTCCGGCGCTCAGGCCAACATGGCGGCCTACTTTTCCCTCATTTCCCCCGGTGACACGGTGCTGGGGATGAACCTGGCCCATGGTGGACACCTCACGCATGGTCATCCGCTGAACTTCTCGGGCCAGCTCTACGAAATTGTGCCCTACGGGGTTCGCCGTGAAGACGAGCGGATCGACTACGACGATCTGGAGCGTCTGGCCCGTGAGCGTCGGCCAAAGCTGATCATGGTCGGGGCCAGTGCCTACCCTCGGACTATTGACTTCGCACGTATTCGCCACGTCGCTGACGCGGTCGAGGCATTCGTCGTGACCGACATGGCACATATCGCCGGGTTAGTCGCGGCAGGCGTGCACCCGAACCCCATCCCCTACTCCGATATCGTCACGACGACGACACACAAGACCCTCCGGGGACCACGCGGTGGTCTCATTCTCTGTCGAGAGGAACACGCGAAAGCGGTGAACCGGGCACTGTTCCCTGGGGTACAAGGCGGACCTCTGATGCATGTCATCGCCGGCAAGGCGGTGTGCTTCAAGGAAGCCAGCGAGCCAGCGTTTGCCGACTATCAGCGACAGACCGCGTGTAATGCCGCCCGCCTCGGGGCCGCCCTCCGGGAAACCGGATTCCGCTTGGTCTCGGATGGGACTGACAATCACCTGGTGCTGGTCGATGTCTTCTCCCGCGGAATCACCGGGAAGGTCGCCGAGGCCGCGCTGGGCAAGGCCGGCATCACGGTGAACAAGAACACGATCCCGTTCGACGAACACCCGCCGATGGTGGCCAGTGGCATCCGCCTCGGCACGCCCGCGGTCACGACACGGGGCATGACCGAAACCGACATGGACACGATCGCAGGCTTCATCGCACGCGTGCTCGAAGCGCCGGCAAATGACACCGTGGCCAGCACGGTGCGATCAGAGGTCGAGGCGCTGTGCGACCGGTTTCCATTGTATCCGACGGGACACTAGTGTCCTGTGACATTGAGGCATGCGTAGCGCCGACGACCGGAAAGCAACCGCCGAAACCCTCGTTGGTCGGGTAGACGAGGCCTTTGGACCGCACGGCGCACTCGCCGCGGCCCTCCCGTCCTTTGAGACCCGTCCCAGTCAACACGAGATGGCGGTGGCCGCCGCCGAAGTGTTCGAGAGTGGCGGTGTGCTACTCGCGGAAGCGGGCACGGGTACGGGCAAGACCCTAGCCTACCTAGTACCCGCGATCTTGAGCGGTCATCGGGTGCTCATTTCAACCGGCACCAAACAGCTCCAGGATCAGATTTTCTATAAAGACCTGCCGGCGCTCAAGGACGCGCTGGGCGGCGACGTCACCGCGACCTACATGAAAGGGAGGGGCAACTACCTGTGTCTTCACCGCTTCGACCTGCACCGGACCGGTGACTCGTTGCTTCCCCTGGCCGACCATCAGTATGTGGAGATGATCGCCGACTGGGCAACGCATACGGACACGGGCGACCGTGCCGAGATTGAAGGGCTCCCAGACGACCTCCCTTTCTGGGGAGGTATCTCGGCCACCTCGGAGAACTGTATCGGCACCGAGTGTCCACAACACCAAGAGTGCTTTGTGACGCGCATGCGTCAACGAGCCGCCGAATCCGACCTCATTATCGTGAATCACCACCTCCTGTGTGCGGATGCCGCGGTCCGTCAATCAGACTACGGCGAGGTCATTCCGTCCTGTGCCCACGCCGTGATCGACGAGGCTCACCAACTGGAAGACGTGGCCACACAGTACTTCGGCGTGTCGGTGAGCACGTACCGGCTCGACCGACTCGTCGGTGATGGACGACGGTGGGTCGACCGCGACCTGCCGACCGACGACACGTCCACCAAGGCCCTGCGAGCCGCGGTGGAACGGGTGGACACCAGCGCACAGCGGTTCTTTGAGGCCGTCACCCGGCAGCTCCCCCACGCGGACCGCACACGTCTCAACCGGGAGATCCTTGAACCGGTTGACGAAACCGGACGACGTCTCGCGAGCACGCTCCGGGCCCTCCACGCCGAGACCGAGCTCGTGACGAACGCCACCGAAGACATGCGGTCTCTCGGGCATCGCGCGCACGAGCTCAAGACCCAGCTCGACTTTGTGCTCGCGGCCGAGGATGACGGTTTCGTGTACTTCTTGGAACGTCGCGGTGGTGGTCTGTTTCTGCGTGCGGCGCCGGTGGATGTTTCCACCATCATTCGGGAGGTGCTGCTCGAGCGGATGCAGGCCACCATCCTGACGTCGGCGACGTTGGCAGTGGACGGCTCGTTCGACTACCAGCGGGACCGTCTTGGCGTGCGCGACGCCCTCGAGCTGCGTCTCGTTTCCGAGTTCGACTACGCGACTCAGACCGTGCTGTATCTACCACAGGAGATGGAAGAACCGAGAAGTCCAACCTTTCCCCATGCCGCCGCCCAACACATCACCAAATTGCTGGCTGTCACCGCGGGACGCGCGTTCGTGCTGTTTACCAGCTATGCCAATCTGCGCGAAGTGCACCAGCGGATCATGAACACGACCCCTTACCCCATCTTGGTGCAGGGCACTGCCCCACGCTCTGTGTTGCTCCGCAATTTCCGCACGACCCCGAACGCGGTGTTACTGGCAACATCAAGCTTCTGGCAAGGCGTGGACGTCGCGGGCGACACGCTGAGCTGCGTCATCATCGACAAACTGCCGTTTGCTCCCCCCGGCGACCCGATCACAGCCGCGCGGATGGAGTCGATCACACGACTCGGGGGGACACCGTTTGACGACTATCAGGTGCCTCTGGCCGTCATTACGCTGCTGCAGGGTCTGGGTCGACTCATTCGACACCGACAAGACCGCGGAGTATTGTCCATCCTCGACCCTCGAGTGGTGACCAAAGGATACGGCCGACGCTTCTTGGCATCCTTGCCCCCCACGCCGATCGTGCGGGACATTACCGATGTACAGGAGTTCTGCACACGTCACGGGGTGTAAACTGCTAGCTGGCTCGCGGTAACGGTCCCGCGTGGCACCGAGAGGGACGATGAACCTAGCTGCCAAGGCGTGCCGACGGAGCATACTGGTGATTTGTGACCGCCGAGCAACCCAGTCCGGGCGGGATGCCCCGCCTGGGAATAAAGCTACGAACCACATCGACAGGATACAAGTATGGTGAATAGTCCGGCGGCAGGGACCTTCCGCGGCGTGTTCGGAATCGCCTGGCTTCTCGCCATTCTCGTCGGTGGACCGAGCGCAATGGCTCAGGCCACAGGCACGGTAGCCGGAATGGTGGCCAGCGGAGAAGGTCAACCCGTTATGGACGCTTCGGTCACCCTCGTGCAACTGGGACGCACCACAGGACAAGTCGAGACGACGACCAACAGCACGGGACATTTCCGGGGAACGGGGCTCACACCGGGCCATTACAGCGTTAGCGCGCGAAAAGACGGGCTCGGAGACCAGATCTTTCGTGTCCTCGTGCACCCGGCCGGCGCCGTCGATGTTCGATTCGTGCTCAGGACCGGAAGCACCGCCTCACCGTGGCTCCGCGCGTTACAGGAAGAGCGGGCGGCCACGGCGGCGTTTTCCGCTGGCGTCAGCGCGAATCGGGATGGTCGGTTCGACGACGCGATCACACATTTCGAATCGGTGCTTCGCTTCACTCCCGGCTGTGTCGACTGTCACTTCAATATCGGGGTCTCGCACAGTCGTTTGAACCGATTCGGGGAGGCCGAAACCGCCTATCGTCAGGCCCTGGAACTCCAAAACAACTACGCCCCGGCCTATTACGGTCTGGCGGACGTCTTGACTCGACAAAACCGTCTCGACGAGGCCGCGACCGCGCGCCAAGAGGCCACTCGTATCGCCGTCACGGCGCTGGCGGCCGACCGCGCCCAGGCGCGTGACACGTTGGCCCAGGGAATCGACACCTGGAACGCGGGTAACCTCAGCAACGCGCTGGGCCTTTTTCGGGCGGCACTCAACAGCGACGCCACGTTGGTTGAGGCGTACTATTGGCTGGGGCTGGTCTACGAGGCAAGCGGCGACCCGGGCGCCGCACGGCAGGCCCTGGCACGGTATCTCGGCGCCGCCCCCAACGGTGAGCATGCCGAGGTCGCGCGGGAGCGCGCACAGGCGTTGGTCGACTCGGCTCCTAACCGTTGACCTTCTTGCGATCCGAGGTAACACCCGGCGTCGCAACGACGTATGTCCCTGCAAGCCACGATCAATGCGAACGCGGCCGCACTCCGCGCCCGGCTCGCGACAGCCGTTTCGACCGCGAACCGGTCGGCAGACGATGTGCGGCTCATCGCCGTGACCAAGACGTTTCCGCTGACCCACGTGGAGGCCGCGCTCGCTGCGGGACTCAACAACCTCGGCGAAAACCGTATACAGGAAGCGTTGCAGAAGCAGGCGGCGGCGCCTGGCCGGGATATCTGCTGGCATTTGATTGGACACGTGCAGTCGAACAAGGCTCGCAAAGCGGTCGGGTTCGACTGGATTCACTCGGTGGACAGCGTCAACCTCCTTCGACGGTTAGACCAGGCCGCCGAGGAGCAGGGACGAACCCCGCAGCTTCTGATCCAGGTCGATTTGGCCGGCGAAGCCACCAAGCACGGTGCCGCTGTCGTCGAGCTTCCTTCCATTCTCGAAGCCGCGGCCACCTGTCGT
>JAYZGM010000326.1:0-7021 GCA_036336225.1 Acidobacteriota bacterium
CCGCCGGCCCTCGACGGCAACGTGCTCGACGACCAGGCCTGGGCCACGGTGGAACCCGTAAGCGGGTTCCGCCAGAGCTCGCCGGACGAAGGCCAGCCGGCCACCGAGCGCACCGAGGTGCGGGTACTCTTCACCGACGACGCCATCTACTTTGGCGTGGTGTGCTACGACCAGGACCCGTCGGCCATCATCATGAGCGACAGCCGGCGTGACTCGTCGATGAACGACGCCGACAGCTTTCAGATGGTGCTCGACACTTTCAGCGACCGGCAGAACGGCTTTGTCTTTGGCACGACCCCAGCCGGGCAGGAGTATGGCGGCCAAGTCACCAACGAGGGCGGTGTCCGGAGTCTGTTTGGCGGCGGCGGATTCTCGCGGGGGAGCGGGGGAGGGTTCAACCTCAACTGGGACGGGGCCTGGCAGGTGCGCACCGAGATCTCCGCTATCGGTTGGAGCGCCGAGTTCGCGATCCCGTTCCGCACCATCCGATATCCGGATCGCGAGGTGCAGGTGTGAGGCGTGAACTTTCAGCGCAATATCCGCCGGCGCAACGAGACCTCCTACTGGGCGCCCCTCCCCCGCCAATACAACCTGTATCGAGTGTCGATGGCCGGGCAGTTGGCCCGAATCCAGGCACCGATCGGATTCACCGGCAATCTGCAGCTCACCCCGTATATCGTGGGGGGAGCTTCTCACGCGTGACATCGAACCGGGGCGAGAGCCGCTCGCGCTCGGTGATTTCGGAGCCGACCTCAATTACAGCGTGACCTCGGGATTGACACTGGACGCTACCTACAACACCGACTTCGCCCAGGTCGAAGTGGACGACCAGCAGATCAACCTCGACCGATTCAACCTGTTCTTTCCGGAGAAGCGCCCGTTCTTTCTCGAGAACGCCGGGGCGTTCTCAGTGACCAACCAGAGCCCCGCCTCAGGTCGGAACTTCGGTCAGACCGAACTCTTTTTCAGTCGGCGCATCGGTATCACGAACACGGGAACCCCGATCCCCATTCTCGGCGGCGCTAGGCTCTCGGGGAAGGTTACCGATTCGACGACCGTCGGATTTTTGAACATGCAGACCGAATCGATCGACGGCGTGGCCATGGCGAACAACTTCTCCGTGGCCCGACTCCGCCGCGACCTCCCCAACCGCTCGAGAATCGGTGGTCTCTTCGTGAACCGACAAGGCACAGGCGATTTGGCCGATACGGACGACTACAACCGCACGTTCGCGTTTGACGGTCGATGGGGGCTTGGCCAGAACGGCATGGTCCAGGGGTTCGTGGGACGAACAGAGACACCCGGTCGTGACGGACGCGACCACGCCCTGAGCGTGTCGAGCCGATACGACTCGGAAGCGTGGCGGTTGGTCGCCGGCGATCAGGAGAACGGTGAAGGCTTCAATCCCGAGGCCGGCTTCATCCGGCGAACCGGGTTCCGCAAGGTCGACTTCGGTATCAACAACACGACGCGGCCTGACGGCTTCCTGAAATACCAGGAGCTCACGCCCCACATGAGCTTCACCCGTTTCTGGAACTTCGACGGAGTGATGGAAACCACCTACGTACACCTGCACTACACCGGTGAGTTCGAGGACAGCTCATCGACGGGGGTGGCGTATGACATTCGCCAGGAACAGGTCTTCGAGCCGTTCACCGTGTCCGGACTGGCAGTGCCGGCTGGTCGCTACGACTTCAACGAGATCAAGTACAACTACAACTCGAACCGTTCGGCCCCGGTCAGCGCCGGCATCCGGGCTACCACCGCGGGGTTCTTCGAGGGTGACATCATCACGATCCGTCCGCGAATCACCACTCGTGTCGGCGAGATCTTCAACTTCTCGCTGAGCTACAGCCGAAACGACATCAACCTTCCCAGCGGGAGCACGATCACCAACCTCACCAGCGTCGACGTCGGTTACAACTTCTCACCCCGGCTGTATGCGCAGACCTTGCTGCAGCATAACGACAGCGCCGACCTGTGGGCCGTGAACTTCCGGGTCGGCTAGCTCCAGGATGCGAACACCGGGCTGTTCTTTGTCTACAACGAGACCGACGGTCTCGGCGACTTTGTCCCGACCTTCGCTGGCCGCAGTGTCATCGTGAAATACAGCCATCTATTTGATGTGCTCGACTAGTTAGACACCCCGACCGGAGTCGCAGACCGGCCGCAGGACGGAGTGACCTTACCGATCAGAGTCCGGTTTATCTCCGCGTCGAAGCGTAGGCTCATCGGGATCCACCGCTACCTGCCCCTCCGCGCGCAGGTCGTCTTGATGGAACTCCCCTCCCCTAATGAGTCGCGGGCCGAGCCCCTCGGGAGCCGTGATGGCCTCTGGGCTCATGTAGCTCGGCGTAGCCGTCGTGGACCCGTAGAAGGTCAAAGGTCAGCGAGCGGTCTTGATATTCGAACGCCGGAGCATCGCGTGTTTGGCCTTGCAGATGGCCCCGACACCCTCACCAAACTTAGCGAGCGTGTACTGACCCACCAGCCGCTTGGTCCTCTGCCGGCCGCGCTGGAGTCCTGAAATTTCGTCGTTGGCCGGCCAGGACTGGTTCTGCTGCTTCACGCTCAACCAACAAGTAGCGGGTCAGACCAAACACGATCGACGACATGATGACGATGTTGACCACAAAAAACACGTCCCGGCGGACTGTCCGATGTCGAGGTCCACCTGCGTCCGCAACGCCTCATCGACCAGCGCCATGTCCCTGGACGGCACAGCTCTGAGAGCTGCGCCATCTGGTCCGAACCGCTCCAGCGTCACTGACTCTCTTCCGGCAACGCGAAGACAAACAGCCCGTTGCCGCCGTTCGGGCGACGTTTCTCCGGCGTAAGCTCCAATGGAATGCTCGTCCAGCTCCCGCCACCGATGCCCGTCCCAATGGCGACATACTGCGTGCCGTTGACCGCGTAGGTGATGGGGAACCCTTGCACCGAAGTCGGCAAACGGGTCTGCCAGAGAGTCTCCCCCGTCTGCACGTCGTAGGCATACGCCCGTCGGTCAAAAGTGCCCACGAAAACGAGACCACCCGCCGTTGTCAGCGAGGCTGAGATGTACGGCGTGCGCTGGCGATGCGACCAGAGAATCTCGCCGCTCACGTGCATGGCGACAAACTCCCCGAGGTTGCCATCACTATCAGGATGCAAGTAGTTCTCGCGACCGATCATCCCGGCCCCGCCTCCACCTTCCCGCCACTCCACGTCGCTATAGACCGAGCGCTGGCAATTCAACGTCAGGGGGATGTAAAACGCTTCCGTCTCAGGGGTATACGACATGGCCCTCCAGCTCTTGATCCCGGAATGACTCGGACAGAACGAGAGCTCGACGTCCAGCTCCGGCACCATCCCCGGACGGAACGACATGCGGCCGCTGACGGGGTCAATGTCGACGATGTTCTGGTAACCGAGGTCGGTCGCGTTGATGTACTGACCGGTCTCGCGGTCAAGTTGCCACAAGATACCCAGCTTGCCCATCGTAAACACGGATGGGCGTCCGTCGACGTCGACGAGAACGCGCTCGAACACTTCATCCATGTCATGGGACTCACCGGGGTGATGCTGGTAGTACCACTGCATCTCGCCCGTATCCGGATCGAGCGCGATCGTGGAGCTGGTGTAGAGCGCGTCGCCATCGGTCCGTCGACTGACCTGCGCCCATGGCTTGGCTTGTGCGACACCCCAGAACGTCAGCCCACGCTCGGCGTCGTACGTGCCGGTGATCCACGCGTCGCCCCCCCCCCGGAACATCATCGGCAGGTCACCCCAGCTGTCGCCGCCGGGCTCGCCGGGGCGAGCCACCGTGGACGTGCGCCAGAGTTCGTCACCCGTGCTCGCATCGTGCGCCGTGATAAAGCACCCGTCGTCCCAGAACCGCATGCAGCCCGCCATCCCTGAGATCACCTTGCCATCGGCGACGAGTGACCCGCCGGTGTAAAAATAGCCCTTCTCGGAATCCGCGACCTCTGCCTCCCAAACTACATGCCCCGTGGCCACGTCGAGCGCGACGACGTTGGCGTCGGCGGTATTGAGAATGATCGTGTTCTCGTAAATCGCCATGTTCCGGTTGGGGCGACCTCGGCCGCGTGCCGTCGGGAACTCCCGTCGGTACTCCCACAAGAGATCACCGGTAGCGGCGTCGAGCGCCTGCACGATGTTGCCGGGGCTGGCGAGGAACATCACTCCCTCGTGAACAATGGGGGTCGTCTGTTGCGAACCGGTCTCCATGGCCCACGACCAGGCCATACGCAGCTCGCCCACGTTGTCGCGCGTAATCTGTTCGAGCGCGCTGTGCCCCCATCCGTTTTGCGTCCGACGCCAGTTGAGCCAGCTCTCCGGCGGCGGGTCGGCCAGGAGAGCATCGGTGACGGGACTGAGAGGGGGAACCTGGGCCGTCGCGGGCGCGGCAATAGCGACAACGGCGAGCATGGCGACAACGAAAAGACGGCGCATCTGGCACCTCCTGCTGGTAGTGGTGGGACCCGGGTGTGTGCGTCGAACGATACCATGCAACACGCGACCGGCTGTCGACCATCCCCACACGCTATGGACGTCGCACAGGCTCCGAGGGTCCCTGACAGGCAATAATGCATGCACTATGGAACGATTGAGAATTGCCTTCTGGTTGCTAGCCGGGATCGGCCTCACAGCCAACCTGATAGCGGGCCAGCCCCGGGTCGACCAATCCCTCGCCGTCATGAGCTCCGGTGGCTTCACCGCGGCCTATGAGGAGCTCTCGGCGCTCTTCACGGAGCAAACCAGAATCCATCTCAACACCCGGTATGGCGCATCCATGGGCGGGGCTCCTTCCTCGATCCCGAACCGGCTCGACCGGGCCGAACCAGCTGACGTTGTCATCCTGGCTCGAGAAGGTCTTGACCACCTCGTAATGGAAGGACACGTTCTGGGCGATAGTCGCGTCGATCTCGCATCCTCTCGAATTGGTATGGCGGTCCGCGAAGGCAACCAAGTACCGGACATCGGTACGGTCGACGCGTTCGTGGAGGTGCTGCGACGGGCCGAATCGATCGCGTATTCAGCCAGCGCCAGTGGCACCTATCTCTCGACCAGCCTCTTCCCCAGACTGGGCATCGAGGAGGAGCTCGCACTGAAGAGCACACGGGTCGTCGGGGAACGGGTGGGAGTCGTCGTGGCCCGAGGCGATGCCGAAATCGGCTTCCAGCAAGTCAGCGAGTTACTACCGATCGATGGGGCGACCTATGTGGGACCGATACCGGACGACGTGCAACGCGTCACGACCTTCTCGGCCGGGGTCACGGTGACGGCTCGCGACCCGGATTTGGCTCGGCGCCTGATCGCGTTTCTCTCGTCGGAGGCGGCGGCTCCGATCATCGAACGAACCGGGATGGCGCCAGTCTCCTCTTTGACCGTCGTTCGAGAGTAATGACCAACGGGACATTCAGGGCAGCCGGCAACTCGCCCCGTGTTCGGTCGAGGCGAACTTACGCTGTATCGTGCGCGCTGATTACGGCCGCGAAGCAACCGGCACGAAGCGCAAAGGCCAGAACGAAGAGCTGCCCCCTCTATCGCGCGGTAGGACTCCACGCATTCGCACGACGCTCGGCCTCTTGAATCTCGGCACTGGTCAGTCGTTCTGCTACCGCTTCTCGATCGACAAGCAGCACCTCACGGTTTCCTCCAGCGGCATACAACGTGGCCAAATCGAGCCAGACATACGCCTCCAGGTCGTCTTGCTCGACCCCCTGGCCAGCGGCATACATGTGTCCGAGGTCGTCCAGCGCCTCAACGTGACCGAGGTCCACGGCGCGGCGGAACCATAAGAACGCCTCGGTATGGTCTCGGGTCACGCCGTACGCGTCCCGATACTTGGTGGCCAGGCTGATCGCGGCAGGGGCGTGCCCCTGCTCGGCCGCTCGCCGGAACCATCGCACCGAGGCGAGATGATCCACTGGCACGTCTATGTCGACCGTGATCTGTTCCGGAACTCCCTGGTAGATGACACCGAGGTTGTGCTGGGCGTACATGTTCCCTTGTTCTGCCGCACGTCGGAGCCATCGGACCGCCAGAACCGCTGATTGAGGCACACCGTCGCCCATCAAATAGAACACCCCCAGCATTAGCTGGGCTTGCTCGTGCCCCTGCTCGGCCGCCCGGCGCAACCACCGTCCAGCCTCGACAAGATCGCGGACGACCGGACCGCTCTCCTGCGCATACATACCCCCCAGTCGAAACTCGGCGTCGGCGTCGCCTTCCTCGGCCCGCGCGCGGAGTTCTTCCACCGACTGGCCTACACCGCGGCCGACGGCGGACGCCATCAGACCAAAGACGAGGCCGAAAACGACGACGACAGTTCTAGCATCGCGTGTCATGTCCTCTCGCACCTCTGCATCCCCCTTCAGCGCATGCGCGTGGTCGAGGTAGGAGAGCCGACGCTTCGACCATCGTGCGTGACGGCCGGTCACCGGCTCTGCCTAGCGGAAAATAAAAATGGCGGGGTCCAGGGACCCCGCCATCTGAAACTCGTCGAGTCGGCAAGAACGAGCGAAACGTGTTACACGCCGACGAGCGGCTCCACCCGTTGTCCGAGGGGCAACGACCCAGTGGCGTCCCCAAACGTGTCCGTGTGGACACCGACCCGTTCGAGCATGGCCACGAGTAGATTGTTCATGGGCGTATCTCTGGAATATCGAAGGACACGACCGCCTTTCACGCCACCGGCGCCACCGACCATCACCAATGGGAGATCGATGTGCGAATGCTCGTTGGCGTCGCTGATGCCACCACCGTGCAACACCAGAGAATGGTCCAGCAAGTTCCCGTCGCCATCCGGTGTGGATTTCAGCTTTTCGAGGAAATGCGCGGTCAGACCGATGTGATATTGGTTCACCTTGGCCCCTTGCTCAAACTTAAGAGGGTCGTGCTGGTGATGTGACACCGCGTGATGGGCGGCGTTGACGCCAAGCTCCGGATAGGCGCGGTTAGTTCGTTCCTTGCCCAGAGTGAACACGAACACACGGGTGATATCCGCCTTAAACGCAAC
>JAYZGM010000327.1:0-8654 GCA_036336225.1 Acidobacteriota bacterium
GGGCGCGAGCGCGCCCGACGCAATGGCAATGGGGACCTCCTCCGCGATGCGCGCGATGCACTCAGGGGCCCCCGGGAACACCGAATCCCCGTGTTGTGCCAGCGTGTCGTAGCATCTGCCCTTGGCCAAGATGAGGCCCTCGAGTGTCTCGTCCGTAAGCTCACACCCGTGATGTTTTGCGATCTCACGGAACACCCCGACGTCGTCGAATCCCAGGTAGCGTTCGTAGTAGTCGGCCGAGCTCAGCGTGACGCCACGACATTCGAGCACGTCTTGGTAGGCCCGCAGATGGAGCGGCTCGCTGTTCGCGATGACCCCGTCAAAGTCGAAGATGACACCGGCTAACATAGTTGCGCTGGGCTGTGTGCGTTGGGGGGCGGCCGGACCGGTGACGACAGCGGAGGCCTAGGATAGCAAAGGTCCTATCGCTCCGCCGCCGGGTCTGAGACGTCGTTATCCGCCGGTGGGGGAGGAATGACCCCAGCGCCAAAGCCGGTATACCCGGGGGCTAGCCGCTCGCCGGCGAGCACGTCCGCCGTTAGCCAGTTCTCGCGCGGTGGGTAGGGACAGTCGTAGTCTTCGTTGTAGTAGCAGTAGGGGTTGTAAGCGCGGTTGAAGTCCAGATCGTAGAGCCCACTGGCGGTGCGGGGCAGGTCGAGATAGCGTCCCCCTGCGTAGGTGTCGCCCTCGTTGGTCGGGTCCTTAAACATGATGAACAACGACTCGATCGAGCGCACCGGCGCCTCGGCCAACGCCGACAGCCTCATCGGCTCCCCATCGAGTGCAAACTCCAGCACCCCAACCCGCTGCATCGGTCGAATTTCACCGGTCGACGTCGGAATCTCATAGATCGGCTGTTCGGGAGCTACCTCGAGCGCCGCCGGCACACGGTAGACCGGGTTCGCCTCGTAATAGTGCAACGGAAGCAGCGCGCCCCGCCGCTCGATCACAATCGGCGAGTCCGGCGCCTCCCGGAAAAACTGATCCTTGATCTCCCGATCTTCTTCCAGCGTCTCCAGCCAGTTGGAGTCATCCGGCGGGGGCGCACTACACCCAACGAGTCCCACGGCCACTCCACAGACAAGCGCCCCGAGCCAGTGCTTCGTCCTCATGTCTGTCCCTGCGTCGAGCAATGGCGCGTCACCGTCCGTTGTAGGGCCGGTTCAACCACTGTCCGAATACGACTAAGTCTCACCCTGCCGCCACAACGCCAAACGAAGTACGCGAAAGACCGTCCCGAACGAAGGTTTGTTCAGTCTCCCCGAACGAACAGCGTACGGTCTCTCCGAATATAGAATAGCCTGAACTGCGGACCAGACTGTTTTCATTCTACCCAAAAACATAACCTGCCCGCTCCACCATGGCGTCCGCGAGTCGTCTCCTCATCTCCACCGTATTCACCGGCGTGATCTTGAGCAGCCGTCGCAGCCCGGCAAGTTGCATCCGCAGCGTGTCGCCTTCCGCCATGGTCGCCAGGGCGGTTCGGGCGGAGGTTTCAATGCGAGCCGCGGCGTCGTTCACATAGACACACGCAGCGTCGGTCTGGAGCGTCGCCGAGGCGGGCGCGTCGATCGCGGATTGCACGCCCCGGAGGACGACGCTCTCGGCGGCATAGGTGTCAATCAGAATGTCCGCTGCGCACGAGAGCACCTCTTGCTTGTCGGTCAGCTTCTGCCCATAGCGCTGCATGGCGAGCCCCAGCACCATCAACGCCGTTTTCTTGAATGACGCCACGGCCTTGAGCTGGTCGGCCAGGGGTGCGTCCGAGGGTTCGGCCAGGGTAGGCGGGCTCATGATCTCGTCCTGCAGTGCCTTGGCGGCAGCCACGAGCGGAAGGCCTCCTTTGAGCGCCCGTCGGATGAGCGTGCCCGGGATGAGCAGGCGGTTGATCTCGTTTGTCCCTTCGAAGATACGGTTGACCCGCGAATCGCGGTAGTGTCGCTCAGCCGGATAGTCCTTGACGAAGCCGTTGCCACCATGAATCTGGACGTTCTCGTCCAGCACATAGTGGAGCATCTCGCTCCCGGCCACCTTGAGAATCGAGCACTCGATGGCCAGCTCTTCGAGCGTGTTGCGGAGTGGGCTGGCGTCGTCTGCGTCGTGGTCGGTGAGCGCGGTATCCAAGAGCCCCGTGGTGCGGAAGAGCATTGACTCGATCGCGAACGCACGCACCGCCATCTCACCAAGCTTGTGCTTGATGGCGCCAAAGCTGGCAATCGGCACCCCGAACTGACGACGCTCGGCGGCGTAGCGGGAGGCCTCACCGATCGCGAGGCGTGCGGTGCCGCTGGCCGCGACGGCCAGCTTGAACCGGCCGTAGTTCAGCGTGTTGAACGCGACCTTGTGCCCCTTGCCGATCTCACCAAGGACGTTGTTGGCTGGAACCCGAACGTCTTGGAGAATGACGGGGGTGGTCGAGGATCCGTGCAGCCCCATTTTGTGTTCTTCTTTGCCGCTGCTGACGCCAGGGTATGACCGCTCAACGAGAAACGCGGTGAAGTGCTCCCCATCGACCTTCGCAAAGACGACATACAGATCGGCAAACCCTCCGTTGGTGATCCACATCTTCTCGCCGGTGAGGACAAAGCTGCCGTCGTCCTGCCGGGTCGCTCTGGTCTTGGCGCCAAGCGCGTCCGAGCCGGAGCCGGACTCGCTGAGACAGTAGGCGCCCACCAGCTCACCGTTGACGAGCTTCGCGAGATAGCGCTCCTTCTGGGCCGGCGTGCCGAAGCAGTGCAGCGGCAGGATGGTGAGACCGGTGTGGGCACCAAAGGTGGACCCAAAAGATCCGGATTGCCCAATTCGACTCCCGACCACTAGTGTCGACGCCTTGTCGAGCGCCACGCCACCATAGCTCTCGGGAACGTCGGTGCCCAGTAACCCCAGCTCACCTGCCCGGGCCACGAGTCGCCGCGCGAGTTCCCAGTCTTTGGTCTCGAGTTGGTCGTGGTTCGGGACGATCTCGTTGCTCACAAATTCGTCCGCAGTCTGGTCGATCAGCCGATGTTCGTCCGTCAGACGTTCGGGGGTGAACACGTTGCCGGGCGCGGTCTCTTCCAGAAGCCAGATGCCGCCCGTTATGGAGGCTGTCGCGGGCGGTGCGGTGGTCGTCGCAGTGGTGGTCATGTATGCCTTTTTCCGGTTCCCGCTAGGCCTTTCCAGGCGGACCTGAGGGCTTGCTACCTTGAGCTACGCGATTCGTTCGAAGATGCCGGCGGCGCCCATTCCGCCACCGACGCACATCGTAACGAGCCCATAACGGCCCTGTCGGCGTTCGAGCTCGTAGAGCAAGGTGGTGGTGAGCTTGGCCCCGGTACAACCCAACGGGTGACCCAGGGCGATCGCGCCACCGTTGACATTGAGCTTGTCGTGGTCGATCTCAAGCTCTCTGAGACACGCCAGCACCTGGGCGGCGAACGCCTCGTTGAGCTCGATCAGGTCGATGTCGTCCAAGGTGAGCCCGGCGCGCGTCAACGCCTTGCGGATGGCTGGAACCGGGCCAACCCCAAACCGTTCGGGCTCCACTCCCGCGGTGGCATAGGTCACGAAGCGAGCCATCGGTTTTAGACCGGCGCGTTCGGCGCGTTCGCGGGAGGTGATGACCACGGCAGCGGCGCCGTCACTGGTTTGTGACGAGTTGCCGGCCGTCACCGAGCCTTTGACGTGGAACGCCGGGTGTAGTCCACCAAGCGCCTCGGGTGACGTGTCGCGACGGGGGCCCTCATCGGTGGCGAACTCGATCGTGCGCACGAGCGGATGCCCGCCGTTGGCGCTCGCGGGTTCGGTTACCTGAACCTGGAGCGGCACGACCTCATCAGCGAACCGACCGGCATCGATGGCGGCCACCGCGCGCTGATGGCTCCGAAGCGCGAATGCGTCCTGCTCTTCGCGGGAGGCGTGCGCCTCCCGGGCATGATTCTCCGCGACCAGTCCGGTGGACAGATACACATCCGGGTAGTCCTGCATGAGCGCCGGGTTCGGCGCAATCTTGTTCCCACCCATCGGGATGAGACTCATCGATTCGGTGCCACCCGCCACGATGGTGTCAGCCGCCCCGACCATGATGCGTTCGGCGCCAAAGGCGATGGCCTGGAGCCCGGATGCACAGAAGCGGTTGATGGTGACCGCCGAGGCATCGATCGGCACGCCCGCCCGCAGACTTGCGATCCGCGCGACGTTCATCCCTTGTTCGCCTTCCGGCATGGCGCACCCGAGGATGACGTCTTCCACCTCGGATGGCTCGATACTGGGCGCGCGTTTGAGCGCTTCACGGATCACGGTGGCTGCCATCTCATCGGGGCGTGTGGCACGTAGGGCGCCTTTGGGAGCCTTGCCGACCGCGGTGCGGACTGCCGACACGATCACTGCGTCAGTCATTCGGGTGCCTCGTCTGTGCCGTTTCCAGTGAATCGGTTGCGGATGGCGGCGCCGACCTCTTCCACCCGACCATCAAACAGGTGGTTGGCCGAGTTGATCACCGTCAAGGTCTTGGGCTCGCGGATGCGATCGAAGAACGCCTGTAGCGCGGCGATCGGGACCAGCTCGTCGCGCTCGCCATGAATGAAATGCTTGGGCTTGTCACTCGTCGTCACGTGTGAGAAATCGTACCGTTCCGTGGGAGGTGCGATGCCGAGTACCTGTGTGACGCGAGGGTCCAGGACACCACTCGTCAGCGCGAGCCAGGCCCCAAAGGAGAATCCGGCTGACCAGATGTCAACCCCGGGATAGGTTGCGGCGGCGAAGTCGAGGGCGGCAAGAAAATCATCACGCTCGCCCCGCCCTTCGTCCCAGTGACCCGCACTGGTCCCGACGCCGCGAAAGTTGAACCGGAGCACCGCGCAGCCGATGGCGAGATATGTCTTGGCCGCACGATGGACGACCTTCGTGTGCATGGTGCCGCCATGCTGGGGGTGCGGGTGACCGAATACCACCACGGCGCGCGGCGGGTCATCCGGATGCTCGAAGAGTGCCTCAAGCGTCCCCGCCGGGCCGTCAAACTGGCGGACCGCAGCGTGCGGGCTCATGCTGAACGTCTCTCCGTAGCGACGGTGGCGGCGTGTTGCCATACAAACGCGCCGACCAGCTCCGCGAAGCGGCCCGGTCGAGTGACCAGTCCGAGATGTCCGGTGCGTTCTAGCGTCTCGTGACGCGCGCCTTGGATACGGCTGGCGTAGGCCTTGGTTCCCGCCACCGGGACAATACGGTCGAGGTGCGTCTCACCGGTGACCACCAGGGTGGGGGCGACGACCTTGTTGCAGGCCGCGTCGAAGTCCGCTGTTGCCAGCAACGCGCCACGTTCAGCCATACGTGGTGGCGAGAACGGCGCGGTCGTCACCCGGGCGAGATGCTTCGCGGCAAATCCCAGTCGGTCCCCGACCCGGTCGAAGGGCGGCCACATCTCGGGACACAGACGGAACGGTGACTGCGCGGCAAAGGCGACCGAGAGCAATCGCGGGGCACGCATATACCACTGCAGCCGACGGTTCGGTTTGAAGTCGGGTGGGGGAGTGGAAACGAGCACCAGTGCGCGTGTGCGTGGTGACCGATGGATTGCCCAGTGTAGTGCGATGAGCCCGCCGAACGAGACACCGCAGATAGCGGCGTCGCTCAGACGGGCCGTGGTCATGACGTCGTCGATTTGGTCCATGTAGTTCTCGAATCCCCAGGCTGGATCGAATCGCCGTCCGCTGCCACGGTCCCCCGCCAGTGAGAAGGTGATCACACGACACCGCTTCGCGAGCGCCTCGACCGCCGGCTGCATCCACTCCCAGCGTCCCTGCACGCCTGGAATCAGTATGACCGGTGGGCCCGAACCAACGTCAACCATGTTCACCGTCAATTCCTTAACGTTTTGCCGGTCTTCAATGTGTGTCGAATTCTCTCGAGTGTTTTCGCCTCTCCACACAGGCTCAGAAACGCCTCGCGTTCGAGATCGAGAAGATACTGCTCCGGCACGGTCGCCGCCTGCGGTAAATCGCCCCCGGTCATGATGCGGGCGATGGCCCGACCGATTAACGCGTCATGGTCGCTGATGCGCCCACCGCGCCACGCCAGGTGGATGCCCAGCTCGAGGGTCGCCCGTTGGGCTTCACCCCCGACTCGGATCGAGGTCCTTTGGGCGGGGGCGCGATAGCCGTCACGCATGCGGTCGAGCACCGTCTCTTTGGCGTCGGCCATGAGTCGCTCACGGTTCATGGTGATGCCGTCGACGTCTCGGAGCAGCCCGAGGTGACGCGCGTGTCCTGCACTCGTCGAGACCTTGCCAAACCCGATCGTCTCAAATGCCTGCTGGAGTCGAGGCATCGGGTCGGCGCCACGCGCGGTGGCGTCGATGGCGCGCACGGTCAGCTCTTTGGTACCACACCCGGCTGGGATGAGACCGACGCCAACTTCCACCTGTCCCATGTAGGTCTCGGCCGCGGCCTGCACGCGGTCGCCATGCAGGACCATCTCGCAGCCACCTCCAAGGGTCAGCCCGGCCGGTGCCACCACGACCGGGACCGGCGAATACCGGAGCCCGATAATTGCCTTTTGGAACCCACGGACCATAAGGTCGATCTCGTCCCAATTTCCTTCCTGGGCCTCGAGCAACACCATCATGAGGTTCGCCCCGGCGCAGAAATTGACGGCGTCGTTTCCCACCACGAGCCCGTCGAACTGCTCCGTCGCCTCGGCTACACCCGCCATCAGCATCTGCACGGTGTTGCCACCGATCGTGTTGAGCTTTGAGTGAAATTCCACCGCCAGCACACCGTCGCCAAGATCGACCAGACTGGCTCCGGCGTTTCGCTTGACCACCCGGTCTTGCTGTTTTGCCGTCGTCAGTATCTGGAGCTCCGCCCCCGCTGGAGGCAGCGGCGTCGAGCGCACCTGCCGCGGCGTCTCGGTCGTCCGAGGGCCTAGGGAGGCGAACGTTAAGGCGGCCTCTGGCAAGTCGGCGCCAGTGGTGGGGGAGCATGACTCAAGCACCGTATCGACACCGATGGCATCAAGTAGCTCGAACGGCCCCAGCTCCCAGCCAAAGCCCCATCGCAGCGCGCGGTCGACGTCGTCCGGTGAATAGGCGATCGAGTCGGCGATCTCGGCCGTGTACACCAGGGTGCGTCCCAGCGTGGCCCGTATAAACGCCCCGACCCGGTCCTGACCGGTGAAGAGCGTCCTGACGCGTTCGGCCGTGTCCTCGATGGCCCGCGCCGACTCGATCGCCACTAGCTTCGGCGACTCTCTGGGGCGGTATTCCATCATTTTGGGGTCCAGCGTGAGGATCTTGCTGTCTTTTGGTCCCCGCTGTTTCCGATAGAATCCCTGACCAGTTTTCTCGCCGATCCACCGCCGAGAGACGAGCTCCGTTATGAGAGGGGGCAGGTTGAACGCCGCCCGCTCGTCGTCTCGCTCGAGCCGTTTGGCGAGGTCTTCGGCCACGTGCGCCAGGATGTCGATACCGGCTATATCCATGGTGCGGAACGTGGCACTTTTGGGGCGACCCAGCGCCGGCCCGGTCATCGCGTCGATCTCTTCGATGGTGTAGTCGCCACTGGTGAGCTGCTCGAGCGCGCAGACCACCCCAAACAGCCCGATGCGGTTACCAATGAACCCCGGCGTGTCCTTGGTCTCCACGATGCCTTTTCCGAGCTGCCGGTCTACGAACGCGGACAGGGCCGAGACCGCCTCGGCGGCGGTGTCCGCCGTCGGGATGATCTCGACGAGTCGGAGATAGCGAGGTGGGTTGAAAAAGTGCGTGCCCAGCCAATGACGCCGAAACTCACGTGAGCGTCCTTCCGCGATCGCGCTGATCGGAATGCCCGACGTGTTCGAGCTGACGATCGCGTTAGCGCCACGATGGTCCTCGACCCGCTCGAGCAACGCCTGTTTGGCGTCGAGCCGCTCGATGATCGCCTCCACGACCCAATCACAGTCGGCGATACCGGCAAGGGCGGCCTCGAATCCACCCAGACGGATACGGCTCTGAGCGTCGCGGGTGAAGAACGGATCAGGTTTCAGCGTCGTGGCGTGCTTCAATCCTTTCGCCGCGGTCTCTCGGTCGAGATCAAGGAGCAACACCGGGAGACCCGCATTCGCGACATGCGCGGCGATCTGGGCTCCCATGGTGCCGGCGCCGAGTACGGCCACCGACCGGATTGTGTGCGGCACTGTCCTTACCCTTTGTGATCTGCCGTCCTGATCGTGGACGGGCCAGTCATGCCATTCACGAACAGGTCGATCACTGCGTCGGTCTGGCTGGCGAGCGCATACCGGCGTTGGCTGAGAATCCAGTTCGTGGCCATTTCATCCAAGGCGCCAAACAACATCTTGGCCGCGAACGTCGGGCTGACGTTGCGCCGGAATAGCCCAGCCGTCTGTGCGTCCGCGATCGTGTCCCGGAGCGTGTGCAGATAATCGCGAAGAAAAGTCGACGAGAGCCGCTCCATGAACTTGATCGACTGACGCAGCTCGACCTGAAATACGATCGCGAGGTCGCGGTCTTGTCCGAGCCGCTCCAGGTGTACGCGGGCCAATCGACGGAGTCGGTCGACCGGGTTGGTCACCCCGTCCATGGGGCGTCGGCCTTCTTCGAAGACGTCGTGCATCGTACGCTCGAAAATAGAGGTGAGCAGCTCGTCCTTGCTGCGGAAATAGAGATAGATGGTGCCGGC